>JAEUHE010000247.1 GCA_016793885.1 Verrucomicrobiales bacterium | reverse complement strand
TTGCCGATGGCCGGGTCATCCCGAACAACTACCGCACATTTACTCACGGCTACGCCGTCACGTCGCACGCCGCCCAGGGCAAAACCGTGGATGAAGTGCTGGTCGTCGCGTCGTCGCGTTCACTGCCGGCAATCAACCAGCAACAATTTTATGTCAGCATCTCGCGTGGTCGTGATGCCTGCCGGGTGTTCACTGATGATGCCGAGATGTTGCGTTCGCACGTCACCCGTTCCAGCGCCCGTCTCGCGGCGGTGGAAGTTGTCCCGTCAGTCCAACGCCGAAAATTCATCCTGAATGTCATGCAGCGCGGTCATCGCTTTTTGAAACAATTCCGCCAGCGGCTTTCGCTGCGCCGGGCCATCGGACAAATCCATGAACCAACTTATGAACAGCAACACCAATCCCACCGCAGCCTCCGCGTCTAGCTCGCGCGACAACCCCTGTTTTGGCAGTGATCCGAACGTGGCCACGCTCAACGTGTTGGCCGACGATGGCATCAGCTATCTGCTGCCTTACGCCCAGCTCCTGTATGCAGAGATGATTCCCAATCCAGCATTGGAAACGAAGCCGGATGCGCCGCCCGAAATACTGCTGCTCCATTTTGCTGCGGCCGATGTTGCGGTGCTTGGCAGTGGCCTCACACGGCTGGAAGATAGAATCCAAAAGTATGAACTGAAATTTGTGAAGTCGGCTGACCGGCGGTTCACCGCCACGTTGAACACCCACGTTGCCGCCGTCACCATCACATTTACCAAGGAGTCAGCATGAATCCCGAACGCAAAGAAATCCTGGCCTTGCCTTGTCTGCCGGGGCGGCTCACCCCGGCGGAAACGGCCTGGCGGCTCGGATTCGAGCCGGACCATATTCCCATTCTGGTCAACCTCGGCCTGTTGAAACCATTGGGGCGTCCCCCAGCCAGCGCGGTGAAGTATTTCGCCAGCATTGAGATTGAAGCCTTGCGGAATGATCCCAAGTGGCTGGCCAAAGCCAGCGACGCCCTCCGGGAAAAATGGAAGGCCAAGAACGAGCGCGCGGCGAATAGCCGGGCACGCCAGACGACCAGCGGCAACGGGCATCCCTTGGCGAACGCCCACCACCAGTAGTCTTGGATTGGCGGCGATGAATTTTAGTCCGGGTAGTAATCGTCGCCGTCCGGCGGCTCGCCGAGCGGCGGGAACGGGTTAAACAGTTCAGGCGTTTGCGTGGGGCGTCTAATGGGTAGATGAACCACGATGACGGGTGCAACATGAGGCATGGGTTTTCCTCGCAACAATTTTCGCCGCAGCCCGCCACTCAACACCCACACCAAAAGCGCCACCAACAGATAGATGATCCCCATTAGAAACCAGAGCGCGTGTTCGTGAACAAATCCATCAACGTATTTCAACGCCGATGCTTCCAGTTCGAGAGCTTTGATTTGCCAGGTTTGCATGATGACCTCCTTATGCCGCAACGGCGGGTGCTGCCGGGGTTGTTTTCGGGTTCGTGGTGATGGCCTTTTGTTGCCGTTCGTATTCGCTCAGCGACGGCATCTCTACTGGAGCCTTGCGCGAATAGGCTCGCGCCATCGCCTTGCTGTTGTGCCCAAGGTTCACCTGCGCATACCGCTCGGGGTAACCGGCGGTTTTCGCGCGTTCGGCCCACGCGTAGCGGTAACTGTGCAACGACACGCCTTTGATGCCCAGCCCTTCGCAGCGTTGTTTGAACTCCGTGGCCCGGTCGCCCGAACGAACCGTCCGCAGATACGGGAACAAGGGGCCGCTGCCCGGCAAGTCGCGCAGGATTTCCTCCATGTCTTCATCCATGCGCATGATGGCGATGGTGCCGGTCTTCATGCGTTTGTAGCTGATGACGTGGTTGTCCCAGTCAACATCCTCGGCATTGAGGAACGCCAGATCGGACTGCGACGCGCCCAAATGCCACGCGAGCTTGTAGAACGCTTTCCGTTCGGGATTGTTTTCGCGGGCGACGATGGCCAGATGTTCCGCCTGTGTGATGCTGCGTTTCTCTTTGAATTCAACGACCGGCCACTGGCGTTTCGGCACGAGCGGCCACAGCAGCCAGTTCATGTCCACGCAGAAGTTGTGCAACCGCCGGAGATAAACATTGGTCGAGACGGTTCCCATTTGGAGGACTTTCAAAATCGTCTCGGCCTTGGTTTCAATGATGACCTGCGGCAGCAGCATGGTGAACGCCTTGTCCTTCGCGGCGGTTTTCCAACGGTGCTGATTCGCGCCCTGCTTGGTGTTGGTCAGGGCTTCAATGGCGTGCTGCCAGGTGCGGGTCTTGATGCCATTGTCGCTGCCCGCCAGATACGCCTTGGCAATTTGCAGGTTCAAAACCGGCTGGCGTTGCGCATTATTTTTGGCGTCGATGATCTGTTGAGCATCATCGGCGTTGGTGGTGCCCAGACTGGTGCGCTTCCCGGTTTGAGTGTCCACGCAGTAGTAGGCTCCACCACGGATTCCCCGGCAGATGAGACGGTAACGTGTTTTCATAGTTGTCACGCAACCGCGAGAATAAACGAGGCCGAATCCGAAGAGTTAGCGGATAGCTGGCGGATTACGCCGGACTACGCTAGCTTCTTACGGATTGGAAAAATGGTGTCCGTTTTGGTGTCCGTTTGGACTCCCAAACCTCCTAAACCGATACTGCACACGCAGTTGGAAATGGAGGCGAGGGTCGGAATCGTCCGCCTACGACCTTCGAACGAGGCCAAAATGTCTCATTTTATTAAGGAAATCAAGCTAACTGATCTGAACTCAACCTAACCCAACTGAACCATTTGGTGCCCGTTTTGGTGCCCGTAACTTAGGGCGAAGTCAACAACCCCAGAGGCCACTGCGTGCACGGATGGCTCAGGGAAACTAAAGAATCCTCTGCCACCTCCAGCTGCCGTTTTTTGGGCATGCCGCTCACAATGCCTATGCGCGGTGTGGAGGCGCGAATACCCTTGTCGGGCCATAACCCCCACGTTACCAATACTGAATGCCCACCCCTGAGACACCTAGCCGTTCGATCGCATCGGGTTGCCCTGAGATCTGGAGGCGTTCCATACTCACAGCGCTCCGATTATGCGCGCTCTATGTAGGGTTGCTCACCTCCCCTGGCGGGATAGCTGGAGCCTTTGCTCAGCCGGTCGTTTTGGATTCACCCGACGGCCGAATTCATGCCTCGTTCGCTCTTCCCGTTCCGGGTTCAACGGCAACTCCAAGCTGGTCGGCATCATTCCAGGGTAAAGTCCTATTCTCCAACTGCCAACTGAGTCTCCAAACCAAGCAGGCGGGGGACCTGATGAGTGGAGTACGCGTCTTGAAGGAAACGCGCCGCACGCGGAATCAGCGGATCCAAGTATTGCATGGACGATCGAAAGACGCGGAAGATTGCTTCAACGAAGCACGGTTCCAGTTTGCCACAGCGGCCGGTCACCGAACGGTCGTGGTGTTCCGGTGTTACAATGATGCGATCGCTCTGCGCTATGAACTGCCGGCGGAACGTGCTCAGACCTCGGTCACGATTACCAACGAAGCCACTTCGTTCTCTCCGATGGGCGATCCTCTCGCGCATATCCAGTATTTGGAGAACTTCAAAACCTCCCACGAACATAGCGTCACCAGCACCGAGTTCAGCAGAGTCCGAAAGGGCGAACTCCTGGACATGCCGCTGACCTTGGCCTGGAAGGACGGCACCTATGCCGCCATCACCGAGGCGGC
>JAEUHE010000246.1 GCA_016793885.1 Verrucomicrobiales bacterium | reverse complement strand
TGGCAAGGCCAAAAGCCTTGGCTGCGATTGCATGGGACTCCTCTCGCTTTTCTTTACTCAGTGCGATGGGAGGTAAATTCAGCCGTGATAAGGCAGGCCCGCGTAAGAACTCACGAGCGAGGTCGCTGTTCTTCAGCCGCTCCCACCATTCCCCCGCCTTCCGTGCGAGGAAAAGAAACCGGATATTGTTTCGACCGTTCCGTTTGATTGCCTCCTGGAGTAGCCACAGCACAATACTACTGCGATGGTCAGCGTAGTCCATGACCAGCAAGAGGGGGGAAGGGTCGTTAAAAATGTCCTTCCACAGCTCGAGGTCGAGGACACAAGCCTTGTAGTCGAGGAAACCTGCGCGCCAGGACTCCTCCTGACTCATGACGCGGCAAATCTCAGTGGCGAGCCGGGTCTTCCCGATACCGCCAGGGCCGACGCACAACATCGCCATTGTCCTTTGTGGTGTGGAGCACCACTGGCGTAGACTGGCGATTTCTTCCTCACGAAAATGGAATTCGACAGCACCGACGTCTGCCCTCAACAGGGCTGCGGGGGGCATCCAGGAGGGATCATAGGTCATCAGCGGAATTCGCCACGGTGCTTTCGCGTCAGGTAGGAGCTCCTGTTCCGGCACATCGAGGACGTTCGCCAGGATCGTGACCATGGGATCAGGCACCCGGCCAGTGGCTTCGTAGGTTTGCAGGGTCCTCACTGAGGTTCTGCTGTCGACACCAGACCTTTGGAGCTCGGAAGCCAGACGTTCCTGACTCCACCCCTTTTGCATTCGCGCCCGACTGAGTTTGGCGGGGTCGATCCTTTTGATTTTGGTTGCAGCCATACTGCTTATGCCTACCCGCAGCGGCCCGCTTCGTGGGCAGATATGGGATTCCCAATTCTACTGGTTACAAGCGCGGCAACCACCACCGCGGCCGGCTCACAAGTTTAGGAGCGTTACGGGTGGATAATCGAAAATTGACTTATTATGAAGCCAAAAATCCAGAGCAGCAGTCATAAGCATTCCGGGGTTACCAAACGTTCTCAGCAGCAGGCCGAGCAGGCGCAGAATGGCTCGCTGGGATCCGTTGAGACGCCAGACGCTTGCGATCCTTGCCTTGGGCTCCCTACGCAAGGAACTCCGCTGAAGTCCCGGGGGCTGCATCTTCCTACACACTTTAAACAGGGCGAAGAAGCAGCGCTCAATGCTGGCGCCTCCCATGAGACTATTGCGGAGCAGCGTGCAAATCTCCTGATGGAATCGATGTGGTCCACCGGACTCCGTATTGCCGAAAGTCGCGGCGTTTTCGATCCGGAGCAGACGGTATTGGACGCTGTCCATACCTCCGTCAATCGGTATGACCCTAACCATGGGCTTAAGCTGGAGAACTTCTTCCTGATGGTTCTTTACGGTTACATCAACGGATACTGGCGACTCCAGAAGAACCAGTGGCACGCCAAACTGGTCCGGTTGGAGCTGGATGACCAGGCGGACCACGATTGATTCCAAACAAGGAGATGCCCCATGAGTAACGAATTGAAGCGGGAGATTCTTAAGGTAGTTTCTGAGCAGGACTGCAAGCTGCTGGAGATGAAATACATTGAAGGATACTCCTATGCAGAGATCGCGAAACGGACAGGTCTGAAAAGCAGCACCCTGCGCAGTCGAGTTCATCGCGCAGCGATGAAGATTCAGACCTCGTTCAAGCATAGTGACCTGTCTGATGTCGGGTTGGAGAGGTGGGGCTAACTCGGGCTTTGGGCATCACGCGAGCTTCGAGAGAGAATCGTAGAGGGGCTGGTCTGATTGAGTCGGGCCAGCCCACCAGGTAAGGACCTGAAGTGCGGCCTTGTTCTGCCTCAGCCGAAAACGCCGGATTGAAGATTGAGCTTACGCACTGATGCCCGTAGAAAGGCACAGTGATATGAGTCAACGAGAACGACGCCAATTCAGTGGCGAAGAGAAAGTAAAGATCCTGCGATTGCACTTGCTGGAAGGCAAGCCGGTGTCGGATGTCTGCGAGCAGCACAAGATTCATCCGACACTCTTCTATCAATGGCAGCGGACGTTTTTCGAGAACGGGTCCAAAGCATTTGAGGGTACGGGCAGTCCCAAGGCTGAAACCAAGTTCGAGAAGCAGATTGAGGCTTTGGAGTCCAAACTTCAGCGCAAGCATGAGGTGCTCTCCGAACTCATGGAGGAGCACATCCGCTTAAAAAAAGATCTTGGGGAGCTCTGAACGCGGCATGGATTCCTCACGACATCCGGGACGAGTTGGTAGACTTTGTTCGAAACTGGTCGGAGAAGACCGAGATCTGTTACGAGCGATTGCTTCGGTGGATCGAACTGTCCTCGCGCAAGTTTCGGGATTGGCGCTGCCGGTATGGCAAAGCCAACGAGCACAACCACCTGGTGCCACGCGACCATTGGCTGGAATCGTGGGAGAAGCACGAGATCGTGAAGTTCTTTCACGAGTATCCCCTGGAAGGCTACCGGCGGTTATGTTTCATGATGCTGGACCGGGACATTGTGGCCGTGAGCCCGGCCAGCGTCTACCGAGTGCTCAAAGCCGAAGGGCTCTTAGCCAATCGATGGAACAAACCCTCGCGCAAGGGCACAGGGTTTGTGCAACCCCTGGCCCCGCACGACCACTGGCACATCGACTTTTCCTATGTGAATGTGGGGGGAACCTTCTACTACCTGTGCAGCATTCTGGACGGGTGTTCACGCTCCATCGTCCATTGGGAGATCCGGGAGGCGATGAAGGAAGCCGACGCCGAGCTGGTGCTGCAACGTGCCCGGGAGAAACATCCCCAGGCCCGGCCCCGGATCATCTCCGACAACGGACCGCAGTTTGTAGCGAAGGATTTCAAGGAATACCTTCGCCTGTGGCAAACCAGCCACGTGCTGACCAGCCCGCACTATCCCCAGAGCAACGGAAAGCTCGAGCGGTATCATCGGACATTGAAGGAACAAGCCATTCGTCCCAAGACGCCGCTGACCTTAGAGGATGCCCGACGTGTGGTGGGAGAGTTTGTGGAACATTACAACACGGTGCGCTTGCACAGCGCTTTGGGATACGTGACGCCCAAGGATCGGCTGGAAGGTCGGCACACCGAGATCTATGCCACGCGCGATCGCAAGCTGGAGGCAGCGCGAGAAAACCGGCGACAACGCCGAGACAAGACGGAGGCGGCCCTGTGAACAACCCGGCCTTGGCAAACCATCAATGCGAAGTCATGGTGGGCACCGTTCACCCGGAGGATAGGGCTCTGCTGGGAAGCAACCCGAGCGCCGAGGTGGACTCGAATACCGCAGGCTTGGGTGGTTTCGGCCACCCAGGCCGGCCTCCTGCGGGATCGATCACAAAGCGAAAAATCCCAGGGGTTCGGGGACAGAGTCCCCGAGTTGTTCCCCAATCAAACCACCACAGAAACCCGGGGCAACAGTGCGTAACGATTTCTTGCCAACCGGCGTTTCACGCTGAACCAGTACA
>JAEUHE010000245.1 GCA_016793885.1 Verrucomicrobiales bacterium | reverse complement strand
TCCATGCAGTCGTTCAGCACGCGTTTGCTTGATTTTTTTGCGAAATCCTTCGTTGTTCGTCGCTTACGTATTTCGCTCAATACGCTCGCTCCTCACGCCTCGGTTTTCGCAAAAACCTGCTGCGCAACCGCATGCCGCCCTACTGCATCGATTGGGCTGAAGGGGAAAGAACAGTTCCGGTTTCCTCTTCCCTTCGGGTTCCCCCTCGCGTCCATTGCGTCCATTGCGGTTCAACGTCCCTCCTGGGTTTCCTCTTCATTCCGAACTTGGACTCAGGACGATGATGGTTCAGGCTTCATTTCAGTTTGAATTCATATGAGCGCGGATCGCGATTCTAAGGTCATTGGCTACTACGGATTGTCGGCCAGCCAGCAGATAATCTGCACGGGCGGAGCGGCTCTCGTAGCGGGTTCCGAGGCGGCTGTCCGCAAGTTCGTGGAGGAGTATGACGCCGCCATGGCCCAGGGCTGCTTCGTTCACAAGATCCGGTTCGGAGACATGTTGCCCGGTTTGCATCGCGGCGCACCGTATGCGTTCGACGAGGTATCCTATGCCCGATTCTATCCCGTAGCGGCGGAGGTTGGGCTCCCAGTCACTCAAGTAGATTTTGCAGCAGCTCAAGCTCAGGGACACCGGTTTCTTATCTTTCAGCTACGCCCGGCCGAGGATAAAACCAAGGACGCTGCGGGGAATCCTGGGCCGGCGGAACCACCGCTGAGGTGATTTTGCTCGCCTCCAGGGCGGAACGCGGCGAAGTGGAGTGGGTGAAACAGTCCCTGAGCCCCGGTTGGACGGGGCAACTTGTTGTTGGCCGAAACCAAAAGATATGAAGATTCTCGAAATTGCGTTTTCTTGCTACCCGGTCACCAACATGGAGAAGGCGCGCGCTTTCTACGAGGGGGTTCTGGGGCTCACGGCGACCATGGATCATCAGATGGAGGGTGCCCACTGGGTGGAGTACGATATTGGCTCTGGGACGCTCGCGATTGGCGTGGCGCCGGGGATGAACCCCAGTTCCGATGGATGCAGCGTTGCTTTGGAGGTCGATGACTTCGACAAAGCGGTCGCGGAGCTTCGCTCCGCCGGGGTGCCGTTCAACTTTGGTCCCCTCGAGACCCCTGTTTGCCACATGGCTTTCGTCCGGGACCCCGACGGAAACTCGGTGGGAATCCACCAGCGAAAGGCAGGTCACCCCTGAGGCGATGAGAACCCTACGGAATCCGGCGGCGAGCGGCTCAGACGGCTTTACGGCCGTTTTCAACTTTAGCATGACACGCGTCTCCTGGAGCTCTTGGTGTAGAGGACGACGTGAGGAGTGCTTGGGGGGCGATACTCGAGCCTGAGCACTCGTCAACCTCGCTTCCTACAGCGAGAACTCGAACCGAAGACTCATCACCGTCTCCTACATTTATTCTATGCAAACGAACGACCTTGCCATCCCCATTCTCCCTAGTCGCTCGGTGAGCGACACGCTGAGGTTCTATCGGCAGTTCGGGTTCGAGGGGAAGCTTTGCGGACCGGGACATTCCTACGCGATCCTGACTCGGGGCACGGTTGAGATTCACTTTTTTACACACACAGAGCTGCGTCCGGCCGAGTCGTTCGCCGGCTGCTACATTCGCGTTTTGGATGCGGATGCGATCTACCAATCATTTAGCTCGGCTTCGCTGCCGCGCAAGGGGATTCCCCGATTGGATGCTCTTGAGCACAAACCCTGGGGGATGAAGGAATTCGCGTTGGTGGATCCCGATGGGAATTTACTGCGCATCGGTCAGGTGGTGTTCTAGGCTGGGTTGGTGATCGGGTAGGCGCTTTTCTCTCCTGAGCACCAACGGTGCGCCCCATCTCAGCCTGGGGTGCCAACCCCAGGTAAGCCTCCCCCGCCATCCAGGGCTGAAAGCCCGACATAAGGCCGCCGAGTCCGTCTGCGATGTCACCATTGATATTGACTTGGAACTCCCATCCGACAGATTCCAAACACCATGAATACTCGGCGCGCATTCATCCGACGCATCGCCACGGTTGGACTGGTTCTTGCGATGCGCAGTGAGGCCTTTGCAAAGAGGCAGAGCCATGGCCCCATTCGCTTCACGAAGCTTGTCCGTAGTAAGACCGCCTCGATCCCTGTGCAGCGGGGGCGATGGGAGTGGATTGTGGGGCATCACAGCGCGATCAAGTACGGCAATGCGATGGTTTATGACCGGGCGCATCGGCAGCGCGGTATGGAGAACGGGTTGGCGTATCATTTTGTCATTGGCAATGGCGTCGACTCAGGGGATGGCGAGATTGAGATTGGCGCGCGATGGCTGAAGCAATTGAAAGGCGGGCACGTTCGCAGTGAAGACATCAATGAGGTGGGGATCGGCATTTGCCTGGTCGGCAACTTTGAGGAAGGTCGCCCGACTTCCAATCAACTGATCGCTTTTCAAGAGCTGGTGGATTACCTCCGTTCGGATGTGGTAGGGAAACGAGTGCGCTTCGCGGTTCACCGAGAGATCGAGCCTGGCCGCACCGTGTGCCCCGGACGAAATTTTCCAATCGCTCGGATGCGCCAGCGGTATGGAAGATTGATCCTGCCTCGCTCTGCCTAGCAGCATACACCGCCGCGTCGATGGCGCGGCCGTGGTGAGGTGCGGAAACTCTCGAATCTCTCGGTCTCTTACTTCGCCTCGGCGGCTTGAATGGTTCCCTGTCTGACGTTCCAACGGTGGAGATCTCGGCCGAGTTCCGAGGGCCAAGTCTCCTCGGTGCAGGTCATGAAGACTTGGCCGCGGGCATCGTGCGACCGATGCAGCAGCGGTAGGAGCCCACTTCGTCGTTTCAGGTCCAGTTCCCCCATCACATCATCGATCAACAAGATCGGAGGTGTGCCGTGCAGCGCTGTGAGGTAGTCTGCCTGGGCCATCTTCAGGGCTACAGCGAGCGAGCGCTTTTGTCCTTCGCTGCCAAATTGGGCGGCTGATCTCCCATTGAGGAGCAAGTCCAAGTCGTCCCGATGCGGGCCGATCAGAGTGCTGCGGTACGTGCGCTCGCGAGCGCGATGGCGAACCAGCTCCACCGCGAAATCGGTGGTCACGCTGGGTTGATATTCCAATCGGAGTTCCTCGGCGGCATTGGAGATGCGCTGGTAAGCCAGTTGGGCCAGCGGCGAAAAGCGTGGGATGAGCTGATGCCGTAGTTGCATCATTTCGTTTCCCAGGCGGACCAGTTCGCCGGAAAAGCTTTCCAAAGCCGACTCGTCGATGACTCGCTGCTTCAGGAGCGCATTGCGGCTGCGCAAGGCCTGGGTGTAGCGCTGGAGAAGTCCCAAATAGGTTGGGTAGGTCTGGGAAAGCAGGAGATCGATGAACCGGCGGCGACCACGTCCCGTCCCTTTGACGAGTTGCAGATCCTCGGTGCAGAAAACCACGACGCGCAGGACGCCGAGGTAGTCGCTGAGCCGTTTGACGGCTTGGTCATCGAGCGACAGTTTTCGTTCGGCGTTGGACCAGTAGATCTTGATGGTGTGCTCGGTGGTGGAGACCACGCGGCCGCCGACGAAGTAGCCCTTTTGGCCCTGGCGAATCATCTGGGCACCTCCGACACCGCGGAATGAGCGCAGGGTGGCCATGAGGTAGATCGCCTCCAGGATATTGGTCTTCCCCTGGGCGTTGTCGCCCAGCAGAACATGGAACCCGGGAGTGAAATCGACATCGGTCCGCGCGTAGTTGCGGAAATCACGAAGTCGCAAATGAGCCAAATGCACGCCGGGAAGTTAAGAGTTGAGCAGGGGCTCGGCGAGAAGGAAGTCGGGTGTTGGGATGTTGGTGATCAGGCGTCCGTATCGTAGTCGTAATCGTAATCGCCCCCTCGTCCCAGGGAAGCCCCGCCTTTCTCACACAGAGGTCGCAGAGATTTTCCTTTCGCAGTGCACCTCGCACATTTGGGCCCCTATCGATTGTAGCGTGGGCCCTCTGGGCACATCGGGTGTGGGGAGAGGGGGATGGCTTCGCTAAACCTGGTTGGTTTGAGGTGATCGGTTGGACTTGTCGTGGCGTGAAGGAACAGCGGCGTCGTGCCACCGCGGTCCAGAGGGGGAAGCGCTGCGCCTGATTCGAGCCTTGGCGCCTACGACCAAACGGGTGAACGTACGTTCAGCGAATTGGTCGTCGCTCCCGCTGAGGGGAGCCTCGTCACCTCGGCTCCTACACTATGGACTCTAGCATCTAGCAGCTAGCGCGTAGCGCCTAAAACGTAATTGCGTCGTTGGCTTTGGCGCATTGGGGGCAGCGGGAACGGTCGACGTCGGCGTCGTCGGTGTAGACGAAGCCACACCCTTGGCAGCGGAAAATGCGGTCCTCGCTCGGAGTGAATCCGAATCGGCGACGGCGTTGTTCCGCATACCACCCGACGCCGGTGAGCGCTGCCAGCAGGGCAGCGACATAGAGAACGATGAGAGTTTCGAAGCGCATCTCCTCGGTCAGCTATAGGGTGGATCGGTTCGTGTTTACCAGGGGGATCGTGGTCCACTGGAAGATCAATCGCCCCGAGCTGAGGCGAGTGTCCGTCTCCGTTACCGCTCGGGGCCGATCCGGCGGCAACGGCTTGAAGCGTGCGGAACGCGCAAAATCGAGGGCAAAGGCATCAGCTGCCGGCACCCGGCTCGAGAGCGCCAAGGAACTGCTGGCGAGGCGTCCTTGGGACTCCAGGAGCACCGCTGAGAGAACCCGTCCGTCGGAGTCTACGAGCACTTGCACGTGTGATTCCGCCGCCACGTCCGTGTGCGGCCAGGCCGGGAGACGGACCGGGCTCAGCAGCTGGCGGGAGGTGAGATCCCCTTCCAGATAGAGATCGGAATGTCGCTCCGGGATCGGATCGGTCGGAAAGTTGTCACGCCAGACCACCTGCAGATCGGCGACGCGCATGGGCGGAGGTGTCTGCTGGGTCACAAAACCACGGAAAAGGCTGCCGAAACTGTTGGTTTCCATCTCGAGCCAACTCGGTGAGTCTTGTATGGGTTGCGGCTTGGTGGTGGGGGTTCGGTAGCGCAGCCACGCTTCTCCTGAAAAACCCTCCGGGCTCGGCAGAGCAAAGACGGTTGGTGACTCCAGACCCAACTGTTCCAGCACCCGCGATGAATGGCTCTCACCCAGCACCAGAGAGTATTTGGTATTCGACGCGGGGGTGGGACGGATCTCGATGATCTGCTTGGTGCCCCAGTGCAGCAGTACCGCTTGGATGATCGTGAGAGTTCCGACGGCCATCAACCAGGGCCGGCTTCCGGGTGGAATCTGGAACAGGGATCTCACGGCTTGCTCGGCAGCGGTAGTGGCACCACCAGAGCCCTCACGGCGAGCAGGATTTGGTCGATCCCGGCATCCCGGGCGATCTGACACAGCTCGATCAAGGTCTCGTGGCGCACCTCGCGATCCGCCTGGAGCACGAGGGTGAGAGGTCCGCGACCCGTTGCGACGCTGCGGAGTCTGGTCTTGAGTTCGTTCTGGGAGGTCACCTGGTTCTCGTAGAAGCAGATTCCATTGGCCGCGACGGCCACCACCACGGCCTGATTGGTCAGACCGGGAAGCCCGTCTGCCCGGGGAAGGTTCACAGGAACTCCGGGTGTGAGCACGAGGCCGCTGTGGAACACCAGAAAGATCACGAGCAGGAAGAACACCGCGGCGAAGGGCGCGACATCCAGCTGTCCTCGGAAGATCTTATGGTTGCGCGGGAGCCTCATGTGTCGGAGCGCGGCGGTTCGGTGACAATGTTAATGATCTCGGTCGCGGCTCGTTCCATCTCGAGCACGATGTTATTCACGCGGGTAACGAGGTAGTTGTAGGCGGCGTAAGCTGGAATGGCGAGCGCCAGGCCGGCAGCGGTACAGATCAGGGATTGCCAGATGCCGTTAAACAGGACCTCGCGACTGGCGAACAGGTTCTCCACCTGGAGCGTCGTGAACACCTTGACCATGCCGAGGGTGGTGCCGAGCAGCCCCATGAGAGGCGCAATTTGGGCGATCGTCGCCAGGATGTTGAGTCGTTCCTCGAGCGGGGGAACTTCAGTCAACCCGGCCTCCTCGAGCGAGCTGCGAAGTCCTTCTCGCCCCTTTTCGCGGTTGAGGATGGCGACCCGCACCAGGCGCGCCACCGGACCTGGAGTGGCGTCGCAGATCGACAGCGCCTCCACCACATTGTCCCGCTTGAGCACATTGCGCACGCCATTGAGAAACTCCATGGAGTTGATCTGAGCCCGGTGGTAGTGCAGCACCCGCTCCACGAACACGGCGATTGCAGCGCTGCTGGCTGCCAGAATGAGCCACAGCATGGGCCCGCCGGCTGTTAGTACTTTCACCATGATCGTGTTATAGAGAACTCGATTCCCGCTTTACAAGGAATCTAGTAGGGAGTTTGGACATTGTTTCGGGCGGATGGCGGGGGCGTGTCTCAGGGTTTGAGATAGAGCTCCTCCACGTTCCAGATGAGCGCGTTGTTCACATTCACCGTCGGACGCACGTTCCGGAGTTCCTTGCGGGAGGCCGCGAAGGCGTTCATCGAGCTTGTGTAGATGACCGGCACTTGATCGGCCAGGATGAACTGGACCTCATCGAACAGCTTCTTGCGCTCCGCAGAGTCGAGCGTCTTGAGCTGACGGTTCATGAGGTCATCGATGCGTGCCTCCCAGTCGGTTGAGGGAGAGGTCTGCCGCGGGAACCATTGATGGGTGGATCCGCTGGATCGCAGCACATTCAAGCTGGAGGCGGGGTCGGACGACTCCGCCACCAGGCCGAGGAAAATGCATTCGAAGTCGTAGACGGAGTCGAGCTTGCTCACCAGGGTGTTGAACTCGAGCGGACGGTAGTTCAGCTTGATGCCCAGATTCTTCAGATCCTGCTGAACGAGGATGGAGCCTTTCTCCCGGCGGCTATTGCCCGCGTTGGTGTTGAGCTCGAACTCGATCACGTTGCCCTCCGCATCCTCGAGCAGTCCGTCTTGGTTTCGGTCTTCGATCCCGATTTCCTTAAGCAAGGCCCGGGCCTTTGCGAGGTCAAAGGGATACTGGGGAACATGGGGATTGAACCACTTGGTATTGCCGGACGAGATGAAACCGAATTGAGGGCTGCCTTCCCCGCTCAGAGTGGATTTCACAATCGCGTCGCGGTCGATGGCGTAAGCGATGGCCTGCCGGAACTTAACGTTACGGAACCATTTGAGCTTGGCGGGCGCCACGAACGGTTTGCCGGCCTTGTTGGTTCCGGTGTTCATGTTAAAGATCAACATGTCCCGCTTGTTGCCCACCCCCATTTCATACAGGTTGAACGATCCGGCTTTGGCTTTCTCGCGATAGCTGGCGGCTTCCTCGGGACGAACGAACTCCTGGACGTGAAGTTCTCCCTTGGTGAAACGGAGGGAGATGGCATTCTGGTCCGGCACCACCACCACCACCACATTGTCGAAATAGGGAAGGCGTGTGCCTTTGGAATCGACCGACCAGTAATGCGGATTCCGCTCAAGCAGGGTGAGTTCGCCGGGTTTGAACTGCTTCAACCGAAAGGGTCCGGTGCCGATCAGGTCTTCGGGTTTGGTATTGACCCCGTAGGCGGACTCGAAGCTGTCGTTGCGCACGGACGCTTCCAGCTTATGCTTGGGCACGATGTGGACGTCGTGGCCGAAGAACTCCAGGAACGGGGCGAAAATTTCGTGAGTGAAGACCTCCACAGTGAGGTCATCGATCTTCGTGACTTTGAAATCCTTGCCGTCCACGCGGAGCACGTCCACTTTGACGTTGGGGGTCTTGGGATTATAGACCAGCTCATTGAACGTGAACACCACGTCGTCGGCGGTAAAGGGGTGGCCATCGCTCCATTTCACCCCTTTGCGCAGCTTGAACCGCCAAGTCTTTTGGTCGGGGGAGACGGTCCAGGATTCGGCCAAGCCAGGCAGAAGCTCCTGGGTGATCTGGTCCTTCTTTACCAAGCCGTCAAACATCAGGTAGATGAGGTCGAGGGAGGACGTTTCATTGGCCGTGACGGGGTTGAAGGTTTTGGGATCGCCAAAGTCGGCAAACACCAGTCGCCCGCCCCGGATTCCGGGCTCACTTCGGACCACCCGAGGAGTTTCCGGCAGGCTCGGATCGCCGGTGGGAGGAGTGGCGGTGCCGGCACTTCCGCCCGGCGCGGTGGGAGAGGACGAGGGACCGCAGCCTACCCACGAGAGGCAGAGGGCGGCGAGCAGCAGAGTCGATGGTGTTAGTCTCATGGCTTCTTCTGGTAATAGAGTTCCTCGATGTTCCAGGTGAGCCGGTAGGAGGGAATCACGCTGGGACGAATGTTTTTGAGATCCGACCGGGCGGCGGCGGCGTGGAGCGAGGAGACGGTGTAGATGAAGGGCTGCTCCCGGTTCATGATTTCCTGGACCTCATCGAAGTATTTTTTTCGGGTGGGAAAGTCCAAGGTTTTGACCTGGGCGGAGATCAGGTAGTCCATGCGCGCCTCCCAGTCGGTGAAGGGGGTCGATTGGCGAATGGCCCACAGGTGAGTGAATCCGTCCGACTTAATGACATTCATGCTGGACGTGGGATCGGTGTCGCCCCCGCCCAGGGTGAACAGCACGCAGTCGAAGTCGCGGGTGACTCGGATCATGTCGCCCAGTTTATTGAAGTCGACGGTTTGTTTGGAGACCTCCAAGCCCAGCTTTTTGAGATCGGAAATGACGACCACCGCGATGCTTTCGCGGAGCGGGTTCCCGCTGATGGTCTGGAACAGGAACTCGATCTTGTTGCCCTCAGCGTCCTCGAGTTTGCCGTCGTTGTTGCGGTCTTCGATGCCGATTTCCTTGAGCAGGGTGCGTGAGCGGTCGAGGTTGAATGGATATTCCACCAGATTGGAGTTGTGCCACTTCGCATTGGCCTGGCTCACGTAGCCGTAGTTCGGCACCGCTCGGCCGCCGAGTATGTTCTTGGCAATGGTTTCACGATCGATGGCGTGGGCGATGGCCTGTCGGAACTTAGTGTTGCGGAACCATTTTTGCTTTTTTTCGTCCAGGTAAGGCTTACCGGTCTTGGGGTTGGCGTTGGTGTTCTGGTTGAAGAAGATAAAGGATTTCTCCAGTCCTGGCCCCAGATCGTGAACCGCGAAGCGACCTTCCTTCGCCTTGGTTTTGAACTTCTCGAATTCGTCGGGACGAACAAACTCCAGGACATCGCTTTCGCCCCGATCCAGGAAGCGCAGCGTCATGGTGTTCATGTCGGGCACGATGGTGAAGATCACGTTGTCCAGGTAAGGCAACCGGAGACCGTTTTTATCGGTCATCGCGAAGTAGGGGTTCTTCTCGAGGAGCACGTGCTGGGCGGGCTTGTATTCCTTCAGTTTGAAGGGGCCGCTGCTGACCAGTTGTTCGGGGGGGGTGTTGACCCCGAATGCGGAGGCGAAGTTGGTGGTGGCCACGGCGCTGGAGAGGATGTGCTTAGGGATGATGGCCTGGCCGCCGAAATAAATCAGGAAGGGGGCATAGATGTCGGGAGTTATCACCTTGATGGTGTGATCATCCACCTTGGTCACTTCGAAGTTCTTGCCATCGATGCGAAACGCGTCGGCGGTCACATTATCGATGTTGGGATCATAGATCACCTGCCAGGTGAAGACCACATCATCGGCCGTGAGCGGGTGTCCATCGCTCCACCAGAGATTGCGTCGCAGCTTGAAGGTCCAGGTTTTTTGGTCGGGTTCAACCGACCAGGATTCAGCCAGCGCGGGTCGGGGAGACAGGGTGGTGTAGTCATAGTCCACCAGGCCGGAGAAAAAGAACCGAAGGATGTCGAGGGAGGACTGCTCGTTGGCGGTGATGGGGTTAAACGTCTTGGGGTCGGCGAAGGTGGAAATGACCAATCGGCCGCCGTGCTGGCCGGGCTCGCAGGTTGAGACCAGCGGAGGATCGGGCAGCGGATAGTCGGTGCGGGCACCGGTTGCACCGGGAGCGGGAGTCTGTTTGCCGCATCCGGCGAGGAGGGATACCAGCGCCAGGAGGAGGCCCGTTTGGATTGTGCCGTGTTGAGGACGCATATGTACCGGAGAAGGAGTAGTCGAACGGTGCGCAACTGCATAGTGTTTTGTCATTTGAGTTGGGTTTTTTGGACTGGGGGCTAAGCTCCCGGGGAAATGCGGTTGCTGGATCGATACCTATTGCGCGAGCTGCTGATTCCCTTCGGATACTGCCTGGGGGGATTCCTGATCTTTTGGATCTCGTTCGATTTGTTTGCGGAGCTGCCGGACCTACAAAAGGACCAGCTGCGGCTGCCCGACTACGTGGAGTACTACCTCTGGAAGCTCCCGGAGTTGCTGACCACGGTGCTTCCGGTGGCTCTGCTGCTGGCCTGTTTGTATGCCTTGACCAATCATTCCAGGCATCATGAGTTGACGGCGATCCGATCGGCTGGAATCAGCCTCTGGCGCCTGAGCCTGCCCTACTTGCTGGTGGGGTTGGTGTGCAGCCTGTGGTTGTTTGCGGTGAGCGAGGTTTGGGGGCCTCGCAGCGCCGATGCGGCGGAACGCATTCGCAAGCGCAACCTCTCGACGACCAGCACCTCGGCTGCGCGCGTGCTGAAGAATTTTGGCTTTCCCTCCGGCCTGGGGCGGGTCTGGCAGATGGACACTTACGATGTGCTGACGGGGGATATGCAATCGGTGCATGTCGGGTGGAAGCTGCCGGATGGTGCGCGACGGGAGATTGTGGCGCGTCGGGGGGAGTGGCGGGACGGGGTCTGGGTTTTTCACGATGCCATCGACACGGTGTTTTCGAATGTGCCAGCCAGCTTTCCCCAGCGCACGGTGACCAATCGACTGGAAGTCTTTGAGCTTTCCGAAACTCCGTTGCAGATCCGCACTGCCTTGAAAGTGAACCTGCTCTTTTCCAATTTGCGTCAGGCGGCGAAGCGTCCTCAGCTTTCGATTCGGGAGATTCTAGATTATCGGGCCCTGTATCCCAATGAAATGCGGCGAAGCGATCCGCTCAAGACCCAATTGCATGGTCGTTTGGCAGCTCCGTGGACGTGTCTGGTGGTGGTTTTAGTGGCGCTCCCATTCGGAGCTCCCTCGGGACGTCGCAACGCATTTGTGGGGGTGGCGGCGAGTGTGTTCCTGTGCTTTGCCTACTTCATTTGCATGCGGATGGGGTTGACGTTGGGAACGGGCGGACGACTCCCGGCTTGGCTGGCGGCGTGGGGCCCCAATCTGCTTTTCGGAGGGGCAGGAATTTGGCTGACTCAAAGGGTGAGGTGATTGGGGGGAGTGATGAGTGATGAGTGATGAGTGATCAGTAGTGTCCGGTTAAGCGATTCGTCAGCGTGAGAATGATGCTGCAAACATTGAGTCCCGTTGAGGTTTAAAGTTTTGACGATTTGAATTTCGTTGAGGTTTTTCGGCGCTTTCCTTCTGGACTTCTCCGCGGAAGTGTG
>JAEUHE010000244.1 GCA_016793885.1 Verrucomicrobiales bacterium | reverse complement strand
CACACTTCCGCGGAGAAGTCCAGAAGGAAAGCGCCGAAAAACCTCAACGAAATTCAAATCGTCAAAACTTTAAACCTCAACGGGACTCAATGTTTGCAGCATCATTCTCACGCTGACGAATCGCTTAACCGGACACTACTGGTCACTCATCACTCGTCACTCATCACTCTTTAGAATCACACCAACGCCTCAATCAGATGCCGTAGTTCGTCATCGACCATCGAATCGTTGGACAATGTCTGGGCAATCTTGGATCGAACCGCTTCCCGAAAGCGCTTACGCAGCCGATGGATCACGACTTTCACAGCACCCTCACTCATCCCTAACCGCTGGCCCGTCTCCGCTTGCGACAGCGATGGGATCTCCCCCATCAGCCAAGGTTTGAGCAGCTCGAACTGGTCGGCTTTGCCTTGGGTCGCATAATCCCTCTGCAGCTCGCTGAGGCCCTGCGCCATCACAGCCATGGCCCATTGCCGATCGAAGATCACCTCGGGATGCGCCACCGAAGGGTCCTCGATCTGAAGCGGGAGCCCCTCCCCCTCCACCGGATCTGCGTCCAGTGATTCAGGGAGTGCGCCTCCCCCCCGTTTCAGCCGGCGCTCGCGTTTGCGCTGATCCGACAGAAAGTGTTTCAGGGTGCCGATCAGGTAGGAGCGAAACCGGCCCCGCTCGGGATCCGCCGCCCCAAAGCCATCCTTCCCTAGAATACTAGCGAAGAACTCCTGACTGAGTTCGCGGGCCGCATCGGCCTCGCGTCCCTCACTCAACAGAAATCGATAGACCGGCTGATAGTAGGCTTCGCAAAGCTCCGCCAATGCGACCTTCGCCTCAGGGGTTTCCCCTTGCGCCCGGAGGACAAGAGTCCACCGCGTAGGCGCGAAAGGCGAGTTTCCCTGGGGGGCTGGAGTAGAGTTCAGGGACATGGAGATTTAGGGCTGCTCCATTCTCAACTCGGCGTCCTCAACTGCCGTTTGCAACTCTTCGGCCTTCAGCACGGCTAGGGCTTGTTTTTGAATCGAGATCGCCTGCTCCTTGCGCCCGGCTCCCACCAGAATATCGATCAGCCTACGGGTGGTCGTCAGGAAGTCGGCCCGCAGCCGGCTCGCCAGCGGAGAACGATTCTCCTCAGGAGTGCGATCCATCATCCCCATTCCGCGTTGCCAGACTCCACGCGCATGGTCAAAGCGTTGCTGCGCGTCGCCCAGGTATTTGACGCTGAGGGCATACTCTCCCAACTCGACCAACAACTCCTCGACCACCCGATAGCATTGCTGAGCGAGCTTCGGGTCCTGAGCGTCCAATTCCTGGAAAAGCAGGCCGGTGGCTTTTCGATCATTCAGAACCTCGTTCAGCGCGGCCACCTCCTGGAAGAGACTGAAGTGCCCGCCGCCGTTCCGGAACGCCGCCACGCCGCGGTCACGAGTTGCGATGAGAGCCGCCTTGGCCTCGGGATGGAAGCGAGCCAATTGCTCCCACTGCGACAGAGCAAAGGATAAGCGCACACCGACCTGAGCCGGCTCGATACTCAGCGCGTTGGTGTGATACCAGAGCACCCGCTCCAATGCCTGGGCATACTCACCGCTGCCGGTGAGGTTGGCCGCCTGCTGGCGAACGGCATCCAGGTCGGGCGAAGTCAACCGATCCTTTATGGGTAGCCAGGGCGGCGGCACCGATACCGGTGACCGCGCAACTCCCCCAGATGCGGGGACCTCCGATGGGGGCGAAGCGGGATCGATCGTCGAGAGGAAAGCCAGCAGAACCAAAACGGCGCCGACGACGGTTAGTCCAATGACCCGATGAAACTTCGCAGCATGGCCGGTTTGAACCCAACGGGTGAGGCGGCGTACGAGCCAGAGGAACAGCGCCACCGTGCCCACGGGCAACAGAAGCACCAGCAAACGCTCCATCCACAGAAGCACCGCGGTCGTTTCGGGTTGAACGAGTCGGAGGGGCAGGCCGATGCTCAACGCCAAGCCAATCAGAAATGGCCACGTGAGTGCGGCATACAGCGCCAAACCCAAACTTCGCTCGGGGCCACGTTCCTCTCGAATCCGATCAAGCCCCAACCAGCCCATGATGGTTCCACCCAGCGCCGGGAATCCGATGGAGCTTAAGGCCGTCCAAAATCCCGACGGCCCCAGATCGCTCTGACCCGTCAGCAGGGAAACAACCATGGTGAGCGGCCCCAACAAACTGAGGGTCACTCCAGCGGCACCAGCCAACACCCACCAGGAATGCCCGCGCAGTGACTCGATAAAGCTGGCCCCCGCGCCTCCAAACTCTGTTGCCCTGCCCCGCCTCTCGGAATCCGTGACGGCGCCCGTACCCAATCCCTCCACCCCCGCCTTCATCTCGTTCGCGGTCTGGAAGCGGAGTTCGCGATCCTTGGCCAACGTCCGGAAAACAACGTCGTCCACCTTCTCGTGCATCGGGGTCTTGGCCGAGGGAGCGGCAAAGCGGCCAATCGGCAACTCGCCGGTAAGCATCTCGTAAAACACCACCCCCAACGAATAGAGATCGGCCCGATGATCCACCGAGCCGGGTTTCTCCAACTGTTCCGGGGCCATGTAGTGGGGGGTTCCGAGAGCGGCGCCAGTGTTGGTCAAGGTCACCTGGGCGGGATCTGAGTCGACCAGCTTGGCAATGCCGAAATCCGCGATCTTCACCTGGCCATTCGCATCGAGCAGGATGTTTTCCGGTTTGATGTCGCGATGCAAAATTCCCTGCTCGTGCGCATACTGCAGCGCAGCGCAAACCTTTGGCACGAGGGCCAGCGCCTCCGCCGGAGAAAAGCGTCCAGCCTGCATGGCCTGACGTAAGTTGGCCCCGTCAACATACTCCATCAGCAGGTAGTAGAATCCGCCACTCTGACCAAAATCGTAAACCGCCACGATATTGGGGTGGTGGAGTCGCGCCAGCACGCGCCCTTCGCGATGGAAGCGCTCGGTGAACTGCGGGTTGCGAGCCAGCTGGTCAGGCAGCAGTTTCAAGGCGACCAGGCGATCCAGGTGCGCTTGACGGGCCTTAAAGACAAATCCCATTCCGCCGCGACCGATGAGTTCCAGAATCTCCAGGTGAGGAAACGCCGCCGCCAGGCGTTCGAACGATGGGATTTCCGCAGTGCCGGTCGCGGACGAGTGGGAATCGACGGCCTCTGCTGCCCCGCGCAGAACACACTTAGGACAGAGACCTTGAGGCGCTTCCGCCGGGATTGCCCCGGCGCATTTCGGACATTGAGTTGATGTGACGGTTTTGCTCATAGCACCGTCTTCCTGAGACAAGCGCGCCCCGAGGTTACAAAGAAAGTGATGCCCGGGGTTTTACCAGCCCAGCCGCCAGGAGCAAGCCTCCCACCGGCACCGCATCCTCGGCCAGACCGGCCAGGGTCACCCGTGGCCCCGGGTGGAACGCCTCCATCACGAAGCCGGGCAGCGCAGCCGCAACGGCATCACGGAGCGGAGCCCCCAGTAGCGAAAGCCCACCACCGAGCACGATGACTTCCGGATGGAACAAATGCGTCACGTGCGAAAGCGCCAGGGCCAAATCTCCCGCCGTCTCATTCAAAATGCCCACCGCCGCCGCGTCCTGCTGCGACAGCGCTTCACCCAGAAATCGCGCTTCTCCGCGGGAATGACCCGCCGCCAACCGCGCTAATAGACCGGTTGGATCCTGGGTAATCGCGGCCCTCACTTTTCGATCCGTCGCCCACCCCGAACAGCGCTGCTCCACGATGGTTCCCGTCCGATCCAGACGCAGGTGCCCAATCTCGGACTCCCCCGGCTTCTGTCCGTGGTAAATGGCTCCATTCACGACCAATCCACCGCCCACTCCACTGCCGAGCGTGACATAAAACACCGGATTGG
The DNA here is from genome assembly GCA_016793885.1 of Verrucomicrobiales bacterium. Classification (NCBI taxonomy): domain Bacteria; kingdom Pseudomonadati; phylum Verrucomicrobiota; class Verrucomicrobiia; order Verrucomicrobiales; species Verrucomicrobiales bacterium. The sequence goes on along the minus strand of JAEUHE010000244.1, from coordinate 12,706 downwards.
CTCCACGCCCAGCTCCCATGATCGCTTCTCCCAGCGTCGCGACGTTGGCATCGTTGTCGACGGCTACCGGCAGTCCACTCAGCCCCTTCAGCCAGTCGGCCATGGCAAACCCCGACCAGCCTTTGACCTGATGCGAGCAGGCGATGCTTCCGGTTTGAAAGTCCACCGGTCCGCCGAAGCCTACCCCGATCGCCGCCACCTCTCCCGCACCGAGCAATTCCGGAACCGCCGTCGCAATGTGTCGGCGAATTCCCTCGGCCCCCGCCTCGGGATCCACGCTGAAGCGGCGGCGATCCAGGATCACTCCGTTCGGAGTGCCTCTCACGACCTGCAGTTTCGTTCCGCCAATTTCGATGGCAATGACTGAAGTCCCCATTCTCCCTCGTAGGTTAGTTAAAGTAGTCCGGTGCCTGTCCCGATTTCCACTTGATGTTGCATCCCATGCTGGGCTTTTGAGTGTTCGAAACCGGCCGGCCTGCTAGGACGGCATCGATCGCCGCGCGCAGGTCCACGCCGGTCACGGGCAACCCATTCCCCGGACGACTGGCATCCAACTGACCGCGATACACCAGACAACGCTGCCGGTCGAAAACAAAAAAATCGGGGGTGCACGCCGCACGGAAGGCTTTGGCAGTCGCTTGAGTTTCATCGAAGAGATACGGGAACGTGTACCCCGCAGCCAACGCCTCCGATTTCATGCGCTCCGGACTGTCGGCCGGATATTTTTGTACATCGTTGCTGTTGATCCCCACGAACGCTACGGCTTGGGTTTGGTAGTGGCGGGCCAGGTCGGCGAGAGCCGAACGCACGTGAACCACGTAGGGGCAATGATTGCAGAGAAACATCACCACCAGCACTGGCGCTGATTCGAAATCAGAGGTCGAAACGATCTGGCCCGAAACGACATCGGGAAGCCGGAAAGCGGGAACTGCAGTTCCCAGCGGGAGCATGGTTGAGGGAGTCAAAGCCATCGCGGTGATTCTAGGGTAAAAAAGAACCCCCTGTCACCTGGAAGGTGAAGGGGGTTCGCGAGAGAGAGGAATTGATATTAGAGGCTGCTGATCAGCAACGCGCCACCCTTGGAAGTGAACTGGGTGGAACGCTTGGCAGCGGCAGTCTTGGAAGCGCTGCAGGCGGTCTTGCCGCTGCAATCGCTCTTGGCGGCGGTCTGAGCAGAGCAGTCGCTCTTAGCAGCAGTCTTCGCCTTGTCACAGCAAGCTGCCTTGGCGGCAGTCTTAGCTTTGTCGCAGCAGGCAGCCTTGGCAGCCGTCTGGGCCTTATCGCAGGTAGACGCCTTGGCAGCGGTCTGAGCCTTGTCACAGGTGGAGGCCTTGCCTGCCGTCTGAGCCTTGTCACAGGTCGACGCTTTGGCAGCGGTCTTCGCCTTGTCGCAGCAAGCCGTCTTGCCGGCCGTCTTGGCCTTGTCGCAGTCTCCGGCCGTAGCAGTGAGAGTCACGGCCATCACGATCGCAGACACAGAAACAAACAGTTTTTTCATAGATTCTTCGTTGCTCGGCACAGGGTTGTTTGACGAATGGCCTGCGCTCTAGCGGATTAGACGCAAAAATTGCTCATCCGTTCAAAGAAAAAATCTAATGAATTACCATCTCGGTAAACGGAGCTACCCGGGCCTGGAGGAAGACAAAAACTCCCAGGAGACATGCGAGTATCACGCTGTGCCAGAACACGTAACGCAGAATTTCCCCCTCCTTCCCAAAGTAGCGGGTCGCGGTGCTGGCCACTACAATGCTCTGGGCATCGATCATTTTTCCCATCACACCGCCCGAACTATTCGCCGCTCCCATGAGGTAGGGGCTGATGCCGGTCTGCTGGGCGGTGATCTGCTGAAGGCTCCCAAACAGGACATTGGAAGCGGTGTCGGAACCGGTCAGCGCCACCCCCAACCATCCCAGCAGAGTTCCAAAAAAGGGATACCAGTATCCGGTCTTCGCCAACACCAATCCCAGGGTGGCATCGGCCCCGGAATACTTGGTTACATTCCCCAGGGCCAACATGCACGCAATGGTAATCAGAGAGTAGCGAACCTTCCATACGGTCTGGATCCAGGTTCGCCCGAGCTGGGATACCGAGCAGCCCATCGCCAACCCCGCCACGATGGCCGAGAGCAGGATCGCGGTGCCGGTAGCGGAGAGCAGGTTCAACTTAAACTCCGCGGCCTCGGGCTTGGCGGAATCGGGAGCGACCGGTGGAACGCGTTGGATCTGGCCATGCAGACCCGGAACCTGAACCTTCAGCGGAAACCACGTATCCAAGCGCTGCTTCACGGCCGGCGTGCCCCACACCAAGATGAATGCCGTCAGAACCATCCAGGGCATCCAAGCCATGGTCACCGAAGGCGCCTTGGATTTCTCCACCACGGCCCCTTGCCCCTCCTCGGTGGCGAGTGCCGCCTCGGTCCCCGGTTCCAACCGATAAAGCTGTCGGGGCTGCCAAAATCGGAGCAGCAAGGCGGTGGCTCCAATGGAGCAGGCTCCCGAGATGATATCGACCAGATACGGACCGTGATAGTTGGACACCAGGAATTGGGGGACGGCAAAGGCCAGCCCGGCCACCGCGGCAGCCGGCCACACCTCCCAGGCGCGACGCCAGCCCACAAAGGCCATGACGACCCAGAAAGGAACGATGAAGGAGAAGAAGGGCAACTGCCGGCCGACCATTGCGGACAGCTTGTAAACATCCATTCCCGTCACCTGGCTCAAGGTCGTGAGGGGGATGCCGAGCGATCCGAAGGCGACGGGCGCGGTGTTGGCAATCAGGGCCAGACCGGAGGCGTGCAGGGGCTTAAACCCGAGCTGGATCAAGATGGCCCCGGTGATCGCCACCGGCGCGCCGAACCCTGCCACGCCTTCAATGAAAGCACCGAAGGCGAACGCGATGAGGATCAGCTGAACGCGAGCGTCGGGCGCGATCTTAGCCAAGCTATTGCGGAGCACTGCGAACAAGCCTCGGTCAACCGTCAACTGATGCAGGAAGATGACGTTAAGAATGATCCATCCGATTGGAAACAGCCCGTAAGCACCGCCATAGAGAGCGGTGAGCCCAGCCATAGGAGCCGGCATGCCATACGCGAGGAGTGCAACCCCCATCGCGGCGACCAGGCCGATCACGGCAGCCCAGTGAATACGAACATGGAACACCCCGATGCACAGGAGGAGGAGGACAACGGGGATGGCTGCAACGAGGGTGGATAACCAGGCGGCACCGAGCGGGTCATAATTTTGCAGCCAGAGCTCTGGATTCATGGGGTGCCCGAGACTGCCTACTTCCCCTGCCCCAGATCAAGCCCCCTCTAGCGTTGCCCGGCAGCTGGGGGGTAAACAAGTTGTCGGAGACCCTCATTTCTCCGAATGAGCTCCTCTATCCACGGCGGAGAACCCGCAGGGTTCAAAGAGATTAGCCGGGGCGTGGAGCGCAGCGACACCCCCGGTCTGTCGCCCCCCAATCAAACAGCACCCTGAAAGGCGTGCCACCCGTCGGCCAATGGACCTACGAACTGATAAGGTTTCTTGAGTCGTATGACGCAAGCCTCACAGGCAGGTGGCATCGCTGGGTAGGGTGTACCCCAGTCTCGCTGACCTTGGACCAAGGAACGTCCCCCGATGCGCCCCACTCCGGGTCATCCAGGCGGTAAGACGCCGAGCTGAACCATCAAGCCCATCGTATCCATGATGATTCGGGTGTCCTTGATTTTACCTGCCTCCAGGCGATCGATGACCACGCCCCACACCCTGACCGGCCTTCCTGTGGCGCCAACGCCCAGGAACTCACCGCGATGAGTGCCCGTCCATTCGAACCGCGTCACCACCTTGTCCCCCTCCGCGATCTGTTCCTCGACGCTCCAATGCATGTCCGGAAACGCGGCTCGGAGTCCACGCAGGACATCCTTCAAGCCGGCGAGGCCCGGTCCCTGCCCCGGGAGAGGTACTTGTTCTACCATATCATCCCAAAAGAACTCGCCCGCGGCGTCGACCTTACCCTCGTTCAAGACGTCTTGGATGAACCGACGGACAATCGTGCTGTTGTTGTGCATAAATTCAGGAAGCGCTGGTGGACTGATGGCCCTAGGAGTAGTGAGCTACCGAATGAGGAATGAGCCCTGGAAGGTAATGCGGATGGCGTTACCTCCGGAGGGTTAAGATCGGGTGCGTCGAGTGGGCTTCCTCGCCGGAGCGTTCTCATAATCAAGTGAAAAGCCAGCGAATTGAATCTGCAGCTCAGTACCAGAAGAGAAAAGCATACGATGCTCGAAGAGATCAGGCGAGATAAGCTCAATCTCGTCATAGCCTAGATCGCCGTAACCATCGAGGAGGCGATCGTTGAAAGCCGTTCACTCAATCGCTTGGCTGTTGGGCGTCACCTCAGTGCCAACTTTCGTCAGCGGCTCGGTGCTAACCTCAGACCCGGGCGCTAGCCGAGTGGTGGTCAGGTAGCGGTCTATGCCATCGCCGACTACTCCCGCCAGCGCGCGCCAGGCATCGTTACGGACACCTTCGTCCGCATCGTTGGTAAAGCGGAGTAACTGGGGTATCGCCGAGTTGGCCCGCGGGCCTAAGCGCTCGAACCCTAGCACCGCCTGCTTTCGGACACTGGCCGAGCGGTCAGCGCCAAAAGCCCGCTGAACGAATAGGACGCGCGGGGCCAACCGGAGCAAACCACTGCGGATGCGTGATTGGCGCTGACCCAAGTGGCCCAACAAGGTTGGAATAGCCTGGGATCCAATCGAGTCAAGAGCCGCCAGAGCAGCTACGCGGTCCTCAGGACGGTCGAGGGCAGCTAACCAAAACGAAACCGTTTGATCCTGGTACAGCGGCTCGGTCGGCCGAATCGAGGAAACAATTGCGGCAAGCAGCAGAGCCACTCCGATCATCAGAAATCGCATGACTCGCTTACGCATAGGGCCACCGAAAGTGAAGCAGCACAACCGTAGCAACATTTTTGGACCATCGTTTACTCAAGTGCTGGAACGCCACCATAGTGCCAGCCCGATGACGAGACCCGACGACACCAATCCAACGATCGACGTAGCCTCGGCAGTCAAGTAGACCTGCTGACCACGCAGGTGGTAAAGACCACCCCATCGTTGCTTGTTCTTCGGCACCTCTCGTGTCATCGGATCGCACTTCCAACGGCCAAGCGACAGGACTGGCACAACCAGACGCCCCACGTAGTACGCTACAACGTGGAACAGCAGCTCAAAGATGGGCTGGAGAATCAATTCTCCAATGAAACTTCCTGGCATCGCGCTGGTGTGTTCGTCTAGGTCAGCGCGGTAAACTCCAACTCGATCTTGGAGCGAACTACCGCTGGATCGTTGGCAATCATTTGGCGGACCGTATCCATATCGCCAGAGGTCGCAGCGTCGTAAAATTCCGGAGGCTGTTTGAGGTTGTCCTCGATCGGGCTGGTTGAGCTCATGCGTCAGGATCAGAGGCCGGGAGGCGATCCTAGTGACTCCAGTAAGCGCTCGTGCTCTGCTACAACCGTCCTCCAATTCGGTCTCTGGTTTGTTTTCAGAAAGTCCAAAGTCTTTCGTAAGCGCTGTGCGAACTCTTGGACAGGCACGCGCTCGCTCAACTCGCCGGGCGGTAACCTCCTCGGATCACGATGCTCCAACAACTTGAAGTCTACCGGCACAATGATCCATCCCTTCTCCTGAAACCTTGTTGGAGGACGTTGCCCATGCCAAGTCCATCGGGTGGCTGCACTCACATAGAGCAGGACCAGATCGCCAGGATCATCCGATGTGAGGCCAGCCACATATCTATAGTCATCGACCCATCGGATGTAACCGCCTAACTCATTACTAATCGCCAGCATCGACTCGCGGCTCCGTCCCCCGAGATTAGGGAAGGCATTGGTCTGTCGGTCATGCATCCAAATCGCAAAACCACTCTGAATCTGTTTGTGACAAAAAGGGCGCGCCTTCCGATCAAATAGCCAGAAGTAGCACGCTATCAAGATACAAGAGCTGAGTGCAAGAAAGTAACCTAATCGTGCAATGGTGCGCGTGTGTGGCATGGACTAGATAGAAGCCGAACGCCGTTGCTCAAGGACCGAGGACAAGGACACCGCCAGCGCTGCCCAATGTCAATCCATGTGACAATGCGAGTGGCCGCTATCGAGAACGAACCCGAAGGGACGACGAAGCCACCTGTTCCGATGTTCGTTTCTTGGGTCCACCGTATCGTTCGAAAAGTTCCTGGTGTGAGGCGAAGGACATCAGGCCGTCCCGAGTATAATAGTCTGCGACCCATTTGAGCAGGAACTGCAGTTTCTCATCCTGATCTTGCTTGGTTCGATACTTGTGCGGTTCCAATGGGCGGCGCTGGCAGTTGGTGATGCACACCTCTCGTCCCGGATCTAGGAATATCAACTCTGGATTCCATGGGAATGAGGCTTCGATGAGGTCGGCGTAACAACCTTCGATGATCCACGCGTCGTGCTGGCAACAGAAGCGCTGCACATCAGCAAGCCTCTCCGCACTCGAACGTTCGACCGGGGCCCCGGGCTGCCAGAACACCAGATCAAGGTCCAGGATCGGGACTGAAAAACGCGCAGCAAGTTGACGCGCGAGCGTCGTCTTCCCAGACCCTGAGTTCCCGATGATCGCGATTTTCACGGAAGAGCCCATAACCTTAAGTCCGAGCGAGAGAACCGCTAAGGACCATATTCCGGCGAACGACCTCCCGATGCAGCACCCCGACCTGTAAGGTCACGATGGCAAGTCTGACTGCGGTTAAAATGGTCATGACGATCTGGGTAAATCCAACGGCTGTCGGGGTTATCTTCGATCGGGTTTGGTTGTTAGGACGGGCGCTTGCGGACGTGCCTGAGCTGTGCGGAGAGATGAAAAGACCTATCACCCAGCTTGAAGGAGCCTCGCACATGGAGATCCTCCTTGTTCCAGTAATCCCCTTGTCCGAACCCATGCAAGGTGACCACCTGAGAGCATCGCAGCGGATCGAAAGCAAGTTGCCACTTACCTCGATGGATTGGAATGAAAGTGCTGCCAATCGCAAAGACGACCTGCTGGTCGGGGCTGAACGTAACACTGAGTGATGGCCGGTCCGTCCAGGGGGAATCCGCTGAGGTAGATACATGCGCCTCTCCCACCCATGATCCGGTGTAGAGGTTATCTCGAGCTGTCCCGTTGAAGGTGATGAGGTCTACGCCGGTGATGAGAAGCAAACTGGCACCAAATACTAAGAGCTGATTCGCTAACCGAGTACCATGGCGCCGAGAAATGTAGATCGCAGCCAACAAACTCGCAAGGGCCCAGAACGGCGCTTGGTCAAGCAGCGTACGAGGAGCGCTCACGAAGGGGCCGACATCGTACTCCCAAAAGCAAATCGCAATGCGCCAGAGCGAAAGCACGAATAAAGCGACAACTTGAGCGCGGAAACCGCGAGACATTGTGTTGGGTGTTGGATGCATAGCGATGAGAATGTCGGGGTCTTGGCCGAACGACCAATCGGGAGCGAGCACCGCCGAAAGAAAACGGTCAATGCGAAAGCTATGGGGTCTTGGGTCATGTGAGAAAACCCGATGCTGCGGTTGTTCGGTCAACGATCTGGCTCGGCCCTCGCTCACCCCCGATGGAGTGGGAAGCGGCGTGAAACCTGCAGCAATGTCAAGGAGCTGCACATAAATCCTACAGAAGCCATTCCCAGCAGAGGTGCAGCCTCAGTAAGCGAAAGTCCTGCCGTCATACACATAAAGACAAGAACTGAATAGATTCCAATCCATGTCCACGCTAAATCTCCCGGCCCATCGGCGTTGATCGCGCACCGGCCCACAAAGGCGCCGGAGAGAAATGTAGCCATCGCTAATGCCACCAGTGCCTCCCTCGTATGATCATGAGGCGTGAAGGGGGGCGGAAGCGGGATGAAGGTCAGAAAGGTAGCAGCTGAAGCGCCGGCCGAGATGATACCACCTAAGAAGCCACCTACTACGTCGCGCCATGCTTCTGATGATTGGATATTCACAGACGTGTCTGAAAAGGATGCAAGGCAAGACTGACCGAAGGAGAGGGGCACGCCTCACAAACGTGTGGGTGTGGACGCTCGAGATCGGCAATTCTGACTGGGGGTGAGATGATCATGACGGTCTGGGCAAATCCAAGAGCGGGTCGGGACTGTCCTCGATGGGGCTGGTTGGGCTGTGTTCTCATCTTATCCCTAACTGAATTTGGATGAAACGACTCCAGATAGCATCCGGTTTCCATATCGCGTGCAAATCATGCTCAGCCTCCGCTACGGCGACATGCTGAACGAGAACTCTGTAGAGAAACACGAACGCCGAGACTCGCATATTGGCGGCGCAGTGGACAAACACTGGCCGGTCACCGAAAGCCTCCATCACACGACAGAACGTCCGGAAGTCTTGTACCTCGGGAGCTTTGAAATCTACTGGAATATGAACATACACCATGCCGTAGCTGGCAACGACGCTCCCTTCATCTGGGATAGCGTTGTCTGACGTCGGGAGTGCAAGATTGATAACTGCCGCGAACCCGCTCTCTCGAACCACCTGAAGTTGCGACAACGTGGGCTGGCCGGCGGTGCCCATCTTGTCACCGATAGCCCGAAAGTTGTAGATCTCGGATAACTTGGTCTGCGGATCGCTCATAGGTGGTGCGTCGTCCAACGTTTAAACGTCAGGCGCGCCGCCCCGCGGCGTTGCCTGCACTGCCCTGTTGGGCACGGTTTGACTTGCTTTCATCATAACCCCAGGCTGACCGCCGCCTCAGGGGCAAGCTTCTTAAGCGCACGACCGCTCATGCGGCGTGAAACGACACCATTGGTATTCTGATAGGCGTGCAAAAGGACTGGGACGATCTTCTCCGCCTGATCCGGAAAGCTGCCGAGGGCACTCGCCGCCGCTGATGCGACCAGCCTGTTCGTGCCCTGAACACTCTCGATCAGCGCAGGGACCGTGAGGGCCGAAGCCTTGCCGATCTTTCCCAATAATTCAGCCGCCCGATGAGCAATCTGATCATCTGAATTTCTCAAAATGCCAATGACAACCGAAACGACTCTGTCCGCGGCTGCGGCGTCGGGAGCGACGCGGTGTAGTGATCCTGCTGCCACAATTCGAACCTGCGGCATCGGATCGTTCAGAGCATTCGTCAGAGCAGAAAGCACCACTTCCGGCTCGTCGGGAAAGTATTTTAATGCGAGAGCAGCATTGTTCCGCAGGCCCCAATGACTGACGGACCCAAGCGCTCGAATGAACTCAGGTAGTAACTTGCGTTTTTGCAGGGCCGGAAGTTGGTTTAAAAGTGCGTCTTCATCCTCGGTGCTCGTGAAGAACGTGATGGCGAGCGCCTGAACCGAGTCGTCTTCATCCTTCAGCGCTTGGGCCATCGCTGGTACTGCTGCATGGACGTCCTTCCGCAAACTGGAAAGGAGATCGACAACTTTCATGCGTGTGATTCGGGTTGCATCCTCTCGCGGCGCGGGCAGAAGCCCCAGCACCCCACCGGGAAGGACTTGTGACATGCGCCGGACAGCGCTTCGGTAAAATCGATCCGCCGGTCGACTCGCTCCCTCCAGGGCGCGCACGAGCACTCCCACACCATCGGGACCAAACTCCCGCCATTGTTTGACTTGTTCCGTGTCGTTGTAGGCGAGCTGTTCAATCCACAGGGTCTCTGGTTTGCCGTGGAAGATTGGATCGCGGGGGCGGACAACTGCCCAGACAACCCCCATCGAGACGATCACCAAGAGCAGCCCAACCAGGAGGAGTCGATTCCGGATTCTCATAGCGACGCGATTAGGCCCAACGTCCCCGCTGAGCCACAGTCCGCCGGTCGAGAACCAGCTCGGACGAAACCAGGGATGCGGGAAAGGTAATCATGTGAAAAACTCGGAGGCTAAGGGCTGGTGGTCTCGAGTGGTTGGGCCCTCAGTCGTCGCAAATCGATGTGAATGCCCTCAAGCTCGGCACAGACTCGAACCCTGAACGCTGTATCACGAAACGTGTGAACGAACTCAATACGTCCAGCTGCACGAAGCTGCCGGATCTGCCGTGAGTCTGCCACACCGCGCAAGAGGGACTCTGCATTCTGGGCCGTAATGACTGGTCCCTCAACGGTGTGCGGCTCGGCGTGGAGAGTAAGGACAGGAGGCTTCCCCGCGTGAAGGCACAAGACTGCTGCGCGCTCCGACAGAGCCAAGCTGAGCAAATCCGTCATCTCGTATTCAAAGGTGGACATCGCGTCGCGGTTTAGCAGCCCAACGCCGCTGCTCAGGGACGCGCCGGTATGGACGCTCACCCTGAAAACTAGACACTGTCGGCGCGTTCATTGGAGTAGCCTCGTTAAGTGCTTTAAGGAGTGATCGCATGTGCGATGTTTGTGCTATTCAACAACCCCAGTGCTTCGCCTTGAATCTGCCTGGCCTGCTTTCGATCACCAGTCTTGTCGAGAACGATGATGATCCGAAGGACCTCATCGGTGAAAATGCTCTCGACAGCGTCGCGTGAGGCTAGGCCCATACTGCTTGTCGCGGCATGTCGCATACCAAGCTGGAAATTCTGCTTCGCTTTCAAAAAACGTGCCTCGGGCTTTCCAAGCAAAGTTCTAGCCACCGGATAATCTGCTTTGGCGATGGCCACATCAATCTCATCTTTATTCACAACCTGTGGCGACGGGCTACAGGAGCAAAGAGCAATCAAAGTAACGAGCAGGAAGCATCGCATGGTAGCACCTAACAATCAAAGGTCCCCGACCCCGACTCCGAGTCGGGGTTCGCGTGGACCGTCTTGTTAGCCGTTTCGGTTGTCTGGAACTCTCTCATTCAGGTCAAATGGGTTGATGGGGAAAAATGGTGGCGCAGTCGTGCGCACCTGCTCGTCAAACCACCGAACGAAAGCCTCTGCAACCTCGCGAAACGAACTCGCTGAACAGGAAGCCGACCCAATCGTGCCATCTCTGAGGTGGTAGAGGATATGGACGCGACCGTCAGGACGGGAGATGATGAACGTCTTGGCGTCGTCAAACTGCTCTCCGGTGTTCGTGAGGAAGTCACACGGCGAATAATCCTCCTCACATGGCTCGCCGGTGTAACGGGTATCAATGAGAGCGAAGGTTTCGGCGTCGGAAAGCCCGACGAAGGACTCGGCCCACAAACTCTCGATACGGGGATACACCTGCCGGAATCGATCCACCGCGTGAAACAACGAACAGTGATTCTCGCGGATGTCACCGAGTCGAACTCCCTGAATGTCGATCGCCATGCGACCGAAGCCCCCCCACTGCGGACCGGACGGCTCGTGACACGCCTCAATCGCGAAGTCTTTAGGGTCTCCGAAAGTCATGGAGGGCGAGAAACGGCTAGCGACCATTCGTGACCGACCGCCGTCGTAAGAGCGAAGTCGACGAAGGGACCGATGGAGTGACTGTGATCATGTCTGAAATCCCGATGCTGGCGGCGGTTCCGTCGACGAACTTGTAGCCCTAAGCGTCATCGCTTCAACTTCTCAATTATCGGCGACATCATCTGAGCGCCCTCTCTGAACATGCTATCAACCGCCTTCCTCTGTGTCTCATCGGCTGGCCAGTAATAACCATCTGGCTGGCGTGCAAATATCTCATAGCAACTGTGCTCCTTGCTCACTATGACCAAGGCAATAACATCAGTCTCAGGAATCCGAACGTCCGTCATAACCATGACGTCATCGAAGCTGAAGAACATCGCGGACTCGTTCGTGCCACCGAGGCGCGTGATGGCGACTACCCGCTGCTTCTCGACAAATGCAGTAAACACAAACTCCTCAAACTTGCCGTCGCCGTTGCGGTCAACTCGGGTAATGGAAGCGACTCGCTTACCATCTCGGCGCACTTCGGAAGAATCTGTCTTCACACTTTTGACCCCCGGTCTCGGTCCAAGGTTGGTGATGGTGAGCGAACTCTTGGGGAGTGGCGGCCAAGCATCGTTAGCGGCGTGAATCCGAAAAGCGACCGTGGTCAGTAGGAATGCGATATACAGAGTGGCGATCTTCATAGGGCTAACGAACCCGCTGATCCACAGACCGCCGACCGAGAGCCAACTCGGACGAAAACTGGAATGCGGGAACCGTGATCATGTGAAAAACTCGGAGGCTAAGGGCTGTTGGAGCGAGTGGCTGGTTCGGCGCAGCGTCATGAAGGTGATGTATTGGGCGGCTCGGATGTCACCGGCGCATCGCGAGTGAGCTTGTGCCAGGAGTGCTTATCGCACTGCGGACATTTCATGAAAGATAAGGTCCGTGGTCGTCCTGCGGCCTTCCAACGAATACCGCCCAGCTCCCAGATCGATCGCGCGAGGCCGCATGAACATCGCATCATACACGAGCGAGAGTCGGCCTCAATGCTCTCAGCCCACCGGCGAGGCAGAATGCGAACCAAGAAAGTTTGGAGAGGTGACATGAACGCGTAGCACCGCCGAACGTTCCCACTGAGCCACAGCCCGCCGATCGAGAGCCGAGTCGGGCGAAACCTGGGATGCAGGAACGATACTCATGTGAAAAACTCGGAGGCTAAGGGCTGTTGGATCGAGTAGTTTCGTTGGACGAAGCCGCTACGCGGAGGCCTTCGGCTGGGAGGGTGTCAGAGGATTGCTTCTGAGTCCTGAGTGTCATCCAGATCATTCGCTTCGCAGTTCAAAAGGTAATCTGTCGTAGCAGAGCCCCCGCAGCGACAGGC
>JAEUHE010000243.1 GCA_016793885.1 Verrucomicrobiales bacterium | reverse complement strand
AAACAACTGAGCTCGAATCAAAGGAGCCTCGTTTCGGAGCCGTGAACGCAGCGCGTCGCGTCGCGCGCGCCCTCTTTCTAGGCAGCGCCCCTTCCTCAGTGGGCACCAAGCCGGGAAACCGTGGCATTGACCGTGCCCGTGTTTTGCTCGGCTGTCTCCAACCCGGCCAGACTGCTTCGACCTACATCGACGCGCTTAACCGCCTCGCCGACCGCCTTCACTACTTGAACTCCTCTGGCGACAAAGCCCAGGACTCAACTCGTTTTTGGTTCGACACGCGCGCCAATCTGCGCCGCGAAATGGAAGATCGCAAATCCCGCTTCAACGACCAAAACGAAGTGCATGGCAAGATTGCTGATGCCTTACGAAAGCTTGCGGGGGGCGCGACTCTTTTTGGAGGTGTTCACGTCTTTACCCCGCACGCCGACGTTCCCGATGACGGAGAATTGCGCCTTATTTTCCTCGCGCCGGACAAGATCTACACGAAACAAGAAACCCGTCTGGCTTTCGACGAAGTTCTGGACATCGTGCGAAACAACGGTACCAAGCCGCGTTATCGCGGCAACCGCCTGGTATTCGTTGCACCAGAGCATGCAACATTAAGCCGCCTTCGAGACGCCGCCCGGACTGTCCTCGCCTGGAACTCTATCGTTGAGGATGTGAAGGCGGGACGCCTTAACATCGACCGCCTTCAGGAGCAGCAAGCCATGAAGGAACTCCAAACTGCCGTGGACGTCCTTCCGCGTACGGCCCGCGAGTGCTACAAATGGCTTCTCTGCCCAGGCATGGCCTCTCCCACGGATCGCCAGCCCGCCATTGAAGCATTCCCCATTAACACAAGTGGTTCCGGCTATGGTTCGGAAATCGAGCGAGTCTGCCAAGAGAACGAGTTGGTAATCTCGGTTTGGTCGCCCATCCATCTTCGGACGAAACTGCGGGAGCTCTACTGGAAGCCCGAAAAAGTTGCCGTTGGGGCACTGGCGTTTTGGGAAGACATGCAGCGCTATCTTTATCTTCCCCGCCTCAAAAATCGGGACGTCCTCGCGCAAGCGCTTTTGAAGGGGGCGGCAACCAAGGACTTCTTTGGCACCGCCTACGCCCAGACCGCCGACACGTTCGAGGGTTTCAAACTCGGTGACGCTAACGTTCAGTTCGACGACACCCTGCTTCTCATCGAGCCAGAAGCAGCGAAGGCTTATGAGGGCAAGTTGGCCGCAAACGCAGCACATTCCTCCGGGGGCCTGGGGGGCGCTGCCACCACTCCTTTCCCAACTCCAGGCAACAGGACAGCACCGGAGCCGATTCAAGAAACACCGAAAGCCGCGGGGTCCCCTAAGGCGCGTGCATTCTATGGCTCCGCGGAAGTGAACGCATCCACCGCAAAGATGCGGTTAGTTCAGATTGCTGAGGAGATCATCGCGATACTCGCTGCAGACCCTCAAGCGGAAGTAAAAGTCAGCGTTGAGGTCACTGCTGAATTTCCCGCTGGAGTGAAGGACGAGACAAAACGGGCCGTGTCCGAGAACGCGACAAGTCTGGGATTCAAGAACAAGACCTGGGAATGATCTACTTGAACATCCAATTAACCCATGCCCACATCGCAGCAGACTGATTCATCGCACGATCCGCGCGGATCCCTTTGGCACAGATGGGATTTGCACTTCCACACGCCAAGTTCCTTTGATTATGAGAACAGATCCGTTACCAATCAGCAAATCATTGATGGGTTGCGGGCTGCGGAGGTGCGAGTGGTCGCGGTTACAGACCACCATATAATCGACGTTCAGCGAATTCGCGCTTTGCAGGCCCTCGCAGGTAATTCTTTGACGGTCTTACCTGGTATCGAGCTCCGCAGTGACCAAGGAGGTGAACCGATACACTACATCTGCATCTTCGGTGAAAACTGCGATCTCGAACATGTTTGGACCACGCTGCAGGGAAGACTCGGCCTGACCGCATCTGCAATCGCGAGCAAGGGTGGCAACGACCGCATCTACGTACCGATCGAGGATGCTGCAAAGGTTACCCGTGAACTCGGGGGCGTAATCTCCATCCATGCCGGAGCAAAGAGCAATTCTATCGAGAGCATTCGAAACAAAGAACAGTTCCAGCAGCGGATTAAGTACGACATCACAGCCCAGTTCGTCGACTTGATGGAGATTGGTCAGTTGAAGGATATCGATGTTCACCTGAATACAATCTTCCCAGCTATAGGTCTCGATAAGCCGTTATGTCTCTGCTCCGACAATCACGATATTTCGCAGTACCGCATTCGCTCTCCACTGTGGTTTCGCGCGGATCCGACATTCCGTGGTCTCTTGATGGTCCTGCGTGAACCCCGCGGGCGAGTCTTCATTGGCGAGCGTCCGCCGGAACTACTTCGCCTCGCTCAGAACCCAACCAAGTACGTGCGTAGCGTGTCTTTCGAACGCAAGGATTCAGCCCCTGCTGCTGAGAACTGGTTCAGCGGCAGAGTCCATTTTAACCCTGGCCTTGTCGCCATCGTCGGCAACAAAGGCAGCGGCAAGAGCGCCCTTTCGGATATGCTTGGGCTTCTAGGGGCCAGTAAGAATGCCGACGCCTTTTCATTCCTAAGCAAAAAACGCTTTCGACATCCCGTGGGCGGCTTTGCCCAACACTTCACCGCCACCATTGAATGGGAATCCGGAGACAGCGTGAGTCGCTCGCTAGCAGAGTCTCCACCCACCGAAGATGTTGAACGCCTCAAGTATCTCCCACAAGACCATGTTGAAAAAGTCTGCAACGAACTTGCCGGTCTCGAAGAGCGCGGTTTTGAACAGGAGCTTAAAGGGGTAATCTTCTCGCATGTACCGGACGCCCTTCGTCTTGGGCAAAATTCGCTCGACGAGCTTGTCAGATTCCAGACTGGTGAAAAGCAAAAGCGCATCGATTCCCTGTTGAAACAACTTAAGGATTTAAGCAGGGAAAGGGCTCTGATCGAGTCTCAGGCCGACCCGAGTTTCAAACGGGAGATTGAGGAGAAGATAAAGAGACGAGAACTTGAGTTGGAGGCTCACGACAAAGCCAAACCTACGGACCAAATCAACCCTTCCGCAAGCGGCAGCACTCCCCCGGATCCGCAGCTCGTCACAGGGATCACGGCTGCCGAGACAGAAAAGAAGCTGGTTGAAGATGAGATTGCATTGGCCGAATCCAAACTGAAATCTGCTGAACGACGCCAAGCGGTTGCCAAACGGCTTCTGGAACGAATTGACAATTTTCAGAAGGATTTCGATTTGTTTCGCACTTCGCTGCAGGATGACGCGACGGAGCTCCAACTCACACCGTCCACATTGGCAACATTCAGCGTCCATACCGCTGCAATCATTAAGATTCGCGACGATGCGGCTTCTGAAATCGCTGCCTCCAACCTGTTGTTGGACGAGAATAACGAATCAGGACTGAGAAAAAAGCTCGCTACAAAGCAAGGTGCACTCCTGGATCTGCAAGCAAAGTTGGATGCCCCCAATCGGGCTTTTCAAGCCTATCTTTCCGCTCTAACGCAATGGCAGGAGATTCGATCCAAACTTCAAGGTACTAGCACAGAACCCGAGTCACTTGCAGGTCTACAGGCTACATTACTTACACTTACTGACCTGCCTGGCCAAATTGCCGCCCAACGGTCCCAGCAGACATCAATTGCGATGGAAATCCACAAAGAGAAGCTTGAGCAGGCTGACGTCTATCGCGAACTCTACAAGCCAGTCCAGCAGTTCATTGATTCTCACGCTCTTGCCAAAAACAAACTCAAGCTAGAATTCCGAGCCGAACTCACAAACGAAGACTTCGAGGATCGTCTTTTGAGCTTGTTGGCTTTGAACCGCAGGGGAAGTTTCATGGGAGTAGATGAAGGACGAACCAAGGCGGAGTCTCTAACTCAGGCTGCCGTGTGGGGAGACTGGACGTCCGTAAATAGCTTCGTCAGCGGAGTGGACGCTGCTCTCCACGAAGACCAACGAGAATCTCCGCCGCCGGCCGTGCAACTCCGAGATCAACTTGCGAGAGGCAAAAAGATAGAAGACGTGTTTAACCTTGTTTACGGGCTGGAGTTCCTCCAGCCGCGGTATGTTTTGAGATGGGAAGGAAAGGATCTCTCGATGCTGTCACCGGGCGAGCGCGGCACTCTACTGTTAGTGTTTTATCTTCTTATCGACAAAGGGGATATGCCGCTCGTCATAGATCAACCTGAGGGCAATCTCGACAACCATACGGTCGCGAAAGTCCTCGTCGACTGCATTCGAGAAGCCAGGAAACGTCGACAAGTTTTTATCGTTACTCATAATCCCAATTTGGCGGTCGTTTGTGATGCGGACCAAATCGTCCATGCGCACATGGACAAAGGCAACGGTAACGCCATTACCTACACTTCCGGATCGTTGGAGAATCCGGCGATGAGTCGCCACGTCACCGACGTTCTTGAAGGCACACGCTGGGCATTCGGTGTTCGTGGAGCCAAATATGATGTCGCCGAAGGTGCATCGCCCGCCTAATCAATTCCTTGCTCAGATCTGTGGCTGTGGCTTCTCACTCACAAAGACTTTCACCGGTTTTCGCTTCA
>JAEUHE010000242.1 GCA_016793885.1 Verrucomicrobiales bacterium | reverse complement strand
ACAGAACAACCGTGTAGTTGCCATCCACAAAGTTTGGAAGCCAAAGTCCTTTAAGGCTGCCCTCCTCTTCTGAAGGCACGACACCGGCAATCTCTCGGTAAAAGAATCCGTCCTCACAATTGTGTCCATATCTACGTCCTTGCGGATCGATTACGTAAAGCGACACAGGACTGTGCACCTTAAGGCATGCTGAAGAACCCGTGAACGGATACTGAGATCCGGTAGAGCAGGCAACCTCAGACTTAGGGTACCCCAAGGCACACATTACCCCCTCGACCCTCCTGGCCCAAGCTTCTGGATGGTCGAATGGACCATCACAGTTGCGTCGCTCACAGGAATAAATTCTAGCAAACTCTGATACTAATTTAAAATGGTCTCCATTGGAAAACCTGTAACGGGGGCTATCCCGCAAGTAAGCCGATACAGCTCTGACCGCTCTACTGAAACTGGTCCAACCGCACCAGCGAACAATAACATCTTCACCCTCCACTTTCATCGTTTCTTTAATGTCCAAATCGCACTGAATGTGAGTGCTGCCGAACTTAACATTCCAAAAATTGAATCCCTTTGCACGGGCTTCGGAGATTTGAGGTCTCGTTTTACGCCTTCCAAAGACTGTTTCGGCACCAGCTATGCCAAGGATAAATCGGGGATCCAAACCGGCTTTGATACTTTCCTCTATCAGCACATCCATATTGTCAACACTGGCAAAAGCTGGATCCATATCGTCGTCGCGGGTCATATACTTCCTGCGTAGAAACGCACTCATCTGAAATCCTGTTATGGGTGGAGCGCAACCAACTGGCTCGGGAAACAAATTGTTGGTCTCGTCTGATTCTGCTATGGCGCCGTCGCGATCGAAGACGAGTAGGAGATACTTGGCCTCAGCTGGCCGTGGGGGCATATCTTTAACTAAGACATCCTGAAAGTGTTGCTTAACGCTGAGGTCCGCAGGTTGAGTCAAAACAGCTGTGAATGCGATGGGAAGCAGGGATTCGGCAAGAGTCGGCCCGGTAGCCCAGTAAAGGTTTACAAGCAGAGGTTTATCAAGTGCGATGCGACTCACCTCATAATTGTAAGTGACGACGTCATCAACGCCACCCTCGTAGGAGTGGAATTCAAGGGAGGTCGCGGCGATATCCGGCCTGTTTCTCAATGGGTAGACGTTGTTGTTCTCGGCGATTCCTTCGTCAAAGAGGCCATTTGGTGATCCAGTGAGCGGCGGGTCGACAACAAGGAGCAAGTGAGTCGCTCCATCAGGCGCTGTTCCTAACACCGAGCTGGGAACGTAAAACGGGCCATATGTGCCTCTTGGTCTTTCGATGATGGTTGAATAAACCGACTGTCGGTCGGTCGGCACATCTGTCCAATTTGGCCCATTTGACCACCACAGCTCCACGGTCGTGTCCACTTTCAAATCAACTCCAACGTCGTAGCTGAACTCCACGCCCGCATTTGCAGGGTCCCATTCCAGCAATGTTGCGACGAGGTCAGGACGACCCAATGCCAAAGGCTTCGAGTTGTTGTCCTCCTTCGCGTCATGCTCCGGATGCAGAGCACCTATGGAATCAAGAATCAGGAGGATATGGGTCGCCTCAGGAGGCGGAGTTTCAAAGAACACCCCCGGGGTATTGAAGGTAATCTCCCCCTGGGATCCAGGGCCGCCGGTGCCTGCTTCGATGGCCACTGGGGTAGCGATCGGCGGGAAGCCGGGTAGCATATTCTCTCTGTTCTCTCCATTTGCCCAGAACAACGAGGCAGTGGTTGCCTCTCTCAAAGCACCACCATCAACGCGGTATCGTGCGTCCACCCCACCGATGGTAGTGTTCCACGCAAGCCCGACGGCGACCAAGTCTATAAGGTCGCCTTCAATCGCCACATCATCAATAAGGGGCTTTTCCCCATTTTGAGCGGCTCGACTAGTGAATTGCACAGTATGTTGCCCTGCAGAAAGCGTCATTTGCACGGCATGCTTTTTCCATGTGTTTATACCGGCAGCGTTAGCGTCAAAATCACGGTTTATCCCTCCAACAGAAACGGTGTAGCGAGCAGAGTTGCGAGGTCCGTTGAACTCCGAACTGTCGAACCACTCCAACGTATATGTCCCAGCCCGAGCAATGGTGAACTGCTGGGATAATGTCGAGGAGTTTGCCCCTAGCGCCACAAACTGGCGGCCAGAGTGGGCAAGAGGATAAAGAGGGCCGTATTGTCCGGCAATAATGGCCGTCAACGCTCCACTACCACCCCAGCCAGCTGGAGTGGAAAAAGAGATTCCTGCAGCGCCAAGATCAGGGCTCTCGAAACTCCCGTTCGCGATGAGGTTCGCGGCGTTTGCTGACATTTCCCCCGACACAGCGAGAGCGCACAGGATGACGCTCTGAAAGTGGATTTTCATAAGCCTTATTTTGGGACTCCAGATGGGATATCTTGAAGATGTTCAACCCACTCTGTCGTGTCAACTTGAATAGCAGGGCAGCTAAACGCTTTTCCCTGTTGAGCGGACTCACACGAAGCAAGCAGCAAGACTGAAAACGCACAACTCGATGCGGACCTGTAATCGACCTGTGTTGGAAGCGTGGACGGTCGAGACCCTATTCGCACAACTCTCACTTATAGACAGATTGCACATAGCCTGGTCACCGTTCGGATTCCGTTGTCCCCGGCGAAACGGAACAGGGTACTGGCGCAGTCAAGTGGATCAGAGTGTATAATGCCAGGGTCAAGGAGGCTTGGCCGTGGTCATTCTCAATTTCGGATCTATCGGGTGGATTTTCGTAGCGCTGGTGTCAGGTGCGGCCGTGCTGTCGATGGTGCGGCGACGAATATTGCGACGTCCTTCGCTTACCGCTCGGCATCATCGTGGGCGAGTGCTCCGTGCGGCGCGCGAGGTTCAGCAGTCACTGGGACGGGTCGACGAGGGATTCCAATGGGGACGGTGCCTTCTGCCTGCCCGGGTTGCCTATGGGCACTTGGCGGTGGTGGGCGCTACGGGGAGCGGGAAGACTCTTCTCCAACGGCTACTGATGCAGTCGGTGTTGCCGCACATCGGAACCCACCCAGGGCAACGTGCTCTGATCTACGACGCGAAGCAGGACATTCTCGGACTGCTGGGCGGGATGGATCTGCGGTGTCGTATCGACCTGCTCAATCCCCTGGATTCCCGGTCGGTGGCTTGGGACCTGGCGGCGGATGTCACCTCACCGGCCGCGGCATGGCAAGCCGCCACCCTGCTCATCCCCAAGGCGACCCACGATGCCAACCCCTTCTTTTCCAACGCCGCCCGCCATCTCCTCTACGGGGTGTTACTCGCCTTTATGCTGCACGCTCCCCTCAAATGGACGCTGCGGCAACTCGTGCTGGTCCTGAGGCAAGAGCGATTGCTGCGCAGCCTGCTCGCCAACCACGACGCCACGGGTTACCTGCTCCAATACTTCGAGCATCCTTCCACTTTCCAGAACATCCTCTCTACGCTGCTCACCCGAATGGCCCCCTACGAGATCATCGCGGCGGCTTGGGATCGCTCCCGCAGCAAAATCAGTCTCCGGCAATGGGTCGATTCGGACTCGATTCTAGTGCTCGGAAACGACGAGGACAATCGTGCCGCGATCGATACGCTAAACCAGCTGATCTTCAAGCGCCTCTCCGAGCTGATCCTCGCCAGACCGGAGCTGAAGCCCGAGGAGTCCGAGACGACGTGGCTACTCCTGGACGAGGTCAGGCAGGCGGGCAAGCTGGA
Source organism: Verrucomicrobiales bacterium (assembly GCA_016793885.1). Lineage (NCBI taxonomy): Bacteria > Pseudomonadati > Verrucomicrobiota > Verrucomicrobiia > Verrucomicrobiales > Verrucomicrobiales bacterium. The sequence goes on along the minus strand of JAEUHE010000242.1, from coordinate 19,364 downwards.
CGGTTTGTCGGCCTTGATGACCAAGGGTCGCAGCAAGGGAGCGGCAGTCCTCCTCGGCTTTCAGGACATTAACGGCCTGCGTGATGTTTACGGGCGCGAAGTGGCCGATGAGCTCGTTGGCCAATGCAACACCAAGGCCATCCTTCGGCTCAACAGCCCCGAGACCGCCAACTGGGCTTCGCGGATCGTTGGTTCGAGCGAATTTCTCGAGACGCGCAAATCCAGAAGCCGAAGCCGTGATGTTCGGGACCATGGCTTACACGAGGGCGCTAGTTTCGGCGTCTCGTTCTCTGACGCGATTACAAAACGAGATTTGATACTGGATTCCGAGTTTCTTGATTTCCCGGAGACGTCGCTGGAGGCTGGCCTCTCCGGCGTCTTCGTGAGCCCGGTTACGGGCGCATTCCGGGATCATCTTCCCGGTCGGTGGCTGGGGGATCGATTGCGTTCCCCCCTTCCCGATTTTCGTAACTTCATCCCACGTCCAGAGGCTCATCAGTATCTTCGTCCATGGTCCAACCAGGATTCTGACATCTTCAAACTTGCCGAGCGTCCCGCCTCGGCGTCGCTCATCCGGGCGGCGCACGAATGAGATACTCTGCTGGCGTTCCCCCCATGCTTTCCTATCCCACTGGAGTCCCCACACCCCACGCATTCGCTTGGCGTATGCCGAAACCGGGAGTTGTATAACGGTGTTATCCATTTCGAAGGCCTTCAAAGGAGCCGGTCGCGCCAACTACTATCTGAACCTCGCCCAGGAGGATTATTACCTGGGCGGCATGGAGCCTGCCGGATTTTGGATCGGCGACGGTGCCACCCAGCTGGGTCTCCTCGGTTTTGTCAGGGGGGATGAATTTAGGAACTTGCTCGGTGGGATCTCGCCCGACGGCAAACGTCGCTTGGTGCACAACGCTGGTTCGGAGCACCGCCGCTCCGGCTGGGATCTCACCTGGTCCGTTCCCAAGTCGGTCTCGGTGCTCTGGAGCCAGGCCTCCCCTGCGGTTCGGACCATCATTGAGTCGGAACTCAGACATGCCGTGGGCCGCGCGGCTGCCTTCTTGGCGACCGTGGGGGTGGTGAGCCGCCGCGGAACGAACGGAGTGGTGCATGAGCCGGCCAAACTCGTGTTTGCCTGCTTCGAACATTCAACCAGCCGTGCCCTTGATCCCCAGCTTCATGTGCATTCCATTCTGATCAATATTGGGGTTCGGGCCGATGGCACGACCGGGACCCTAGAACCCAGGGAGCTGTACCGTCATCAGATGGCCGCAGGTGCCCTCTTTCGCGCCGAGTTGGCCTCGCGACTTGAGCAAAGCCTGGGTCTGCGCGCTCGGCGAGTTGAACGCTGCTTTGAGTTGATCGGGGTTCCTGCCGCTCTCATGGAGGAGTTCTCCAAACGTCGAGCGCAGATTGAGGCGAAGCTTGCTGAGCTCGGCATTTACACGGCGGCTGCGGCCGAGAAGGCCGCCCTGGCGACGCGACCCAACAAACAGACCCTCTCCCGCGAGGAGCTCATCCCTCGATGGCAGCAAGTGGGGCGGCAATATGACTGGGGTCCTCGGGAAATCGATTGGCTTCGGCAACATCCCTTCCCGGCACGCGATGTGGGCAGCGAAGCACGCGATTCCGTTCCTGCGGCTCTCTCCGCTCTGACCTCCTCAGATAGTCACTTCAGCGAGCGACAGCTGATCCAAGCGCTCGCCGAGGAGGCACAGGGGCGTGGGCTTGGCGCGGATGCTGTCCTGGATCTGAAGTCTCGAGTCTTGATGTCCCCCGAGGTAGTGCCGCTGCGGGCTGTTCTGAGTGTCTCACAATGGACGACGCCAGAAATGCTTAGGCTGGAAGCCCGAGTCCTCGAACTGGCGAGTGTCATGGCAGCCCGGGAACGACCCCTTCCCTCCCCTATCCCAGAAGGTATAGGGGAGATCTCACTCTCGACCGAACAGCAGGGGGCTCTGCTCCACGTTGTCTCGAGTTCCGGGGGGCTTCGAATCATTTCTGGCATGGCAGGTACGGGGAAGTCGACGGTCTTTAAGGCGGCGCGTGAGGTCTGGGCCAGTCAAGGTCGGGAAGTATTGGGAATGTGCCTGGCCGGAAAGGCGGCTTGCGAGCTCGCCCGAGCTACTGGAATTCCTGCGGAGACTGTGCAGCGCTCCCTCATGAGATTCGAGCGACATGCTGAACTGCTGACGCCGAATACAGTTGTCCTGATGGACGAGGCCGCCATGGTGGGCACCCGGCAGATGGCCACCTTGCTAGAGCAATGCGCTCGCAGCGGCGCGACGCTCGTCTTGTGCGGAGACCCGCGACAGCTGCAACCGATCGAGGCCGGCGGTGTTTTCCCTGAGCTGGCCGACAGGTATGGAGCCGCCCATCTAGTCGAGATTCGACGGCAGCGCGAGGACTGGGCTCGTGGCGCTGTGGTCGCCTTCGCCGAGGGACGGGCGGCAGATGCCTTGGCGGCCTATGAAGCTCGGGGAGCAGTCTCCTTCTCAGAGGACGCAGATTTGGCGTTGGAGAGGATATGTGCGAGACGCGTGGGGGCCAACGAGGACCAGGACGCTGGGCTGGTGCTGGCCAACCGGGTCGCGGACGCGGACAGGATCAACCGCGCCATTCAGCAGTCGCGCCTCGCGGGCGGTCAGCTCTCGGGGTCTGGCATTGCGGTTGGCGATCAGATGATTTGCGTGGGTGATCGCATTCTCTTCACGAAAAACTGCGCAAAGCTCGAGGTGTGGAATGGTCAAGTGGCGGAGGTCACCGCCGCCTCTCGCGAGGGCATCACCGCGTGCATCGACGGAAAGACACTCATCAAGTTTAAGCCCCGGGAATACCCGCACATCCGGCTGGGGTATGCTTTAACGACTCACAAAGCCCAGGCGCTGACGGTAGAGCGAACTCAGATCTACGCCGATGCCAGCGCCGAGAATCGAGAGGCGGCCTACGTGCAGGCTTCGCGTGCGCGCGGGGAAACCCACTTCCACGTCGTGGCAGAGGATCGCGAGCAACTCATCGCGTCCATGCAGCGAAGTCGGCCCAAGGTCATGGCTACCACCCTCCTGCCCACACCGGATGAGGGGCCTATCTTGAATCTTAAGCTGGAGCTGTAAGCGGAAGGACTGCAGAGGCCAGCGGTAATGAGCGGGCTTAGCGCTTGCGGGACGTCGGTTCTACTCGCGCTTTCTTAATCAAGTCCTCCAGGGGCACCCCCAGCACCTCGGTCATTCGCAACAGGGTCATCAGAGTCGGGTTGCGCTCCTCGTTCTCAATGAAGCTCACCGTTTGTCGCGAGATTCCCGCGCGCTCAGCCAGGGAATTGAGCGAGATCTCCTGCTTCTCGCGCTCCTCTCGGAGCAGGCGAGCTACGTTCGTGCAAATCACAGAGTGTTCCTGAGGCGCAGGCATTCCGATGGACTAGCCGAAATCTCCCTTGACTATGCATGCTACTATAGTAGCAATACAACGTGTGACGCGGATTCCGGCGATTTCGGGCAGACGGAACGACCTTGCTCCCCGTGTGCTTCGATCGGCGGCTGATGCGTGAATCGAACCTCCCATTCCAAACTCTCATCACCCCCTCATGTTATGATCCTCCGTCGACTTGGACCTCAACCCGAAGCCGGTCGCTGCTCAGGCGGTCGCACTTGCCCCGATGTTTTCGAGCTGACTGACGGCGATTTCGCCGTCATCGGACAGGACATCACCACCCAGACGATCCCAACCCTCCCGCAGGACGCTGGCTGCGGCCCCCTGGAGCGCATCGTGCGCGTGCCTCGAAAGACCATGGTGCTGGCGCGTGCCGATATTCCCGTGAGCTTGTAGCTCACCCATTTCCGGCTGACCCACTTTCGTGCTAGGCTCGGCGGATGACAGAGGTCATCGCCTGGCTGGAAGGCAATTGGTTCTCCCTGGTTCAGTCCCTGGGCATCATCGCTAGTATTCTCCTCACCGCAGCCACCATGCGCCGAGATCGCACCTCTCGGCGCATTGGTGACTACCTCGCGCTCACCACGGAGCATCGCGAGCTTTGGGGCGATCTCCATCGGCGCGCGGATCTGGCGCGAGTTGTCTCTGCGGAAGTCGATCTGCTCGCCCAGCCGCTGTCGACGGCAGAGGAGGAATTCCTGCTCCTGGTCATCGTGCATTTCCACACGGGTTGGCTTTTGGCCAAACAGGGCTCCCTGGTGGACCTTGAGGTCTTGGCTCAAGACGCCAGGGCGTTCTTCCGGCTGCCGATGCCGAAGCTAGTCTGGTGCCGAACTCGTTCGGTTCGGGATCCTGCCTTTGTCCATTTCATCGACTCTGCCTGCGCCAGATCCCCTCGTCAGAGGCACCCTTGCCGCTTGTTGCTGAAACGCGCTGCCCGCAGGACAACACGATCCGTGTCCAGGTGGCTCGCAGCGGTGCGTCGTCCGATCCTCACACTGCCGCGAGCCCTGATGCAGCGATCAAAGCGACCGGTGTCCCTGCTTAGAAAGTTGCCTGGTCAGAGACGCCCTCGCTGATACCGATAAGCACTCCGGCCGTTTTTGCGAACCCCTGCCCAGGACAGAGCCACAAAAAACGTCTCATCGAGGGCCTAAAGCGCCCGCCCGTGGAAGAGTGCGCAACGCGTTAGTCACACAGCGCATCCACCAATCTTCGAAGATCCCCTGAGCAATGCTATCGTGCGTCGATGGAAATCGGCGCGGCTTTCCTTGTCCCACCTCAGCCAGCAATGCCGACTCCGCTTGCATGACGACGTTGAAAACGGCCCGTGTGAACATGCTCAGCGTGACCTTTGTCCCTGCCTGTTTCTGCAATCGCAGCAGGAAGGCCTCGAGATCCTCATTCTCACTTCGGTTGAGGAGGAATCGCTTGGTGATGCTAGGCTCTGGGCTTTTGGGCTCGGCGCTGTCGCTGGTCGGAGCTGACACCAAGGTCATCCCGGATCGGGTGGGCTCAGGTGCGGCAATGGTCGCTGGCGCTCTGGCGACTACTGGATGCCTCCGAGTTGCTACGACCTCGCGCACCAGATCGGCAGCGATCGGATCATAAGGCGTTTCTTCAAAGGGCTTCCTAGGCATTGGCCACCTCCCCTACTTCTAGCGAGTTGGTAACTTCCTGGAGCCTGAGCGCCGAAAGTCGATCCTCCAGCTCCCTCGCCAACGCTCGGTATTCGTCGGCAACCGGATGATCTCCCTTGTATTGCAGGATGCTCTTTCCGACGCGTTGCGCCTCCTGCACGACGACACTTCGTGAGATGTCGGTGCTGAACTTGAGGGTGAACCCTCGTGCGTCGACACAGGCCTTCTCGACGTAGGACACCAGCTCGCGTGCCAACCGGGTCTTGGGCCGGGAGAGAGCGCACACCACCACCCCAAGCAGAGCCAGTTTCGGATTGGCATGCTTGCGGGCTGTGGCGATGTCGGACAGGGCTTCCGCGAGCGCGCTGACGGCCAGATGATCTGGCATCGCGCTGAGAACGACAAAATCGGCCACTTTCAGGGCCGGAATCGTGGTCTTCGTCTTTTGCGGGGGTGTGTCGAGGAAGATGTAATCGTATTTCCCTTGGAGCCGCGCCATGGGTTCCAGAAGTAAATCCTGGTGGATGAGCCACGGATTCTGGGCCAGAAAGATGTCGAGCTCCGCCAGCTTGCGAGAGCTGGGCACCAAATGGACGTTTGGAGGCAGATGCACCTCCGGCTCATCATTGGTAATGATGGTATCTTCGGCGTTCTCGGCACCCGTCAGGAGCTCATAGGAACCCACCCACCCCTCTGTCGGGGCGCGCAGTGCCTTGGTTGCCCCGGATGTCATATCCAGGTCGATGATCAGGGATTTGCGCCCCCTCTCCGCCAATGCCGCCGCCAGCTGAATTGTATTCGTCGTCTTTCCAACGCCGCCCTTTTGGTTGCCAACTGCGATAATGACCGTATCCCGTTGTGGTGTTTCTTTCTCCATACTTCCTCCTTCCTATTGGCCCATTGGCGCGATTGCCAACGGGCGGGCGGGCCCATTCAACTGCCCTTGCGCCTATTGGTGTTATGGCATGTGTGGACCGATCACGAAAGACCGAGATTTAGCCTCTCAGCATTTTGTGGAATCAGGTCGCAGTGAGCCGCTAAGCGAACCCTTTTAAGAGGCCAACGGGCCAAGTGGCGGCCTCGCGAGCCAACGGGCTCCTTGGCGCACCGGCCAACAAGCCTTCGAAGTCGCCCCTTGGCCAATGGGCCGACCACATCGCCATTTGGCCCGCGGGTCTCTTGGCCATCCTGTTAGCCTATCGGCGCCTTGGCCAATGGGCCTTCAGGCGATCGGCGGACTGCATTTAGGGGGTTGCGCGAACGGGCGATTCGCGTTGATCTGCAAGGGCGGGGGAGTGGCGTTTCAAAATTTCCTGAAACGCGGGGACGAGTTCGACCCGAAACCACGATGATGAAGCAGATTTGCTCGACATCAGTTGTGAAGAATTCACAGGGCTTGCTGGAGAGCCTTGATACAAACGGCTGGAAGGGGAGGGGGAGATGAAAAAGCAGATTCGGGTCACCAGCATTAGTTTCGAGGTGCCGGTGTTGGAGTATCTCGAGGAGTTGGCCACTCGAGACGATCGTGGTCGAAGTTACACCGTCAATCAGGTGATCCGTGAACACGCGAAGCTTTACGGTCAGACGTTGCGTTCTGCGCGCGAGCCAAGCCTTAGCCCAGGGGAAAGCTCCACATGCCGGTAGCCGCGCCACAACTTCCGAGTTTCCCTGGATTTCCGGATTTCAGATCCAATGTCACTTTCGTGCCGTTGCAGTTCTTCACTGCGGTTCTCCCTCATCGGAGCCGCGGCTGCGTGCGTTTGATCGGTTACATGCTGCGGCAGTTGCTCGGTTATGTGGACGCAGACGGCAACCCCCTCCGCGAAAAAATTCATTTCACCTATGCTGACCTCATCAATGGGGTTGGTATCTCTCGTGGGGGAATCGCCAAGGCCTTGCGGGAGGCGATGGATTTTCGATTGATCCGAGTGTTGGATGGGACCAGCACCAAGGCGGGCACCACCTTCACGCTGAACTGGAGCGATCGCTACACCGATTGCCCGGAGGAATTTTGCGGATTCTTCAGGCCGGACGCGATGCTGCAGCGCGATGATTCAGATCCCGGCGGGAAGTTCGCGCCGAAGGCAGCTCGCAAGAACATCCCCAATGCTTTTTTTGATCGAGTGTTGCGCTGCGAGAGGCTCTCGGTGGCGCGGGTGGTGGGAACTCTACTCTTCCGGAGCATTCGATGGGGTCCGGCTGGGGAGCGCAAAGCCCCGGTCAGCATCTCGATCAGCGAGCTCAGCCATTTGACAAACATTTCGAGGCAGAAGATCCACGGGGCTCTTCACGAGGCTATTCAGCGCGGATATATCGAGCGGGTTGAGGAGGGCTTCTTCGATGCCTCCGGCGGTGACCAGAGCTGTGCCGCGACCTATCGAATCCGGTGGATCTCCGACCCAGGCCCGGCTGGAGTCCCGGCGGAAACCGCACTCCAGCCCAAGCCGACCCCCCCGTTCACCTGTATGAACAGGTTCAAAAGGGTGAACGCGGGAGAAGTTCAAAAAAGTGAACCCAACTCGTCCAAAATGGTGAACGATACAAGTGTTAAAACCCAAAGTATTAAAACCAGTACAACCACAGCAGTGCAGTTATCCGTCGTCTCGATGCCGGCTGCTGCTGTTGAGGGAGCGACGTTGCAACGTTCGCTCATGGACGTGGGTCTCGATGAAAGGACCGCGATCAAGCTCCTTCAACACTATCCGGCTGACCTTATCGAGCGACAGTTGGCCTGGCTGCCCTTGCGCAATGTCCGAACGAGTGCCGCTGGTCTTCTGCGCCGATCCATCGAGTGCGATTGGCCGCAGCCCGGCGTGATGCGGTGCACCCCGGCCCAGGTGTTCGTGGCACATTTCGAGGCCGCTGTTCACGGACTTCTCGAGCCGATGTTCCCGCCCTCCACGACTCCTCAGCCGGAGGCGGAGGTTCTCCTGGCTCGGCTCGGGGTGGCCCCGAGTGCCGTTGATGTGGCAGGGGAGTGGGGGAAGCGATTTGGGCGGTTCGTGCTTCGGCACCGCCCAGGGAAGACACGCTTCGACTGGTGCGCGCGCGAGTGCGGCCACGAATTCGTTCGCGCCACCTTGCAGGCCGATGAGCGGGCCAGGGGTCGCCAGGTCGTCGCTCAGCAAGAGGAGCGGAGGCAGGAGCGCCAAGCTCGCTATGAGCAGTTCTTGGTCGAGACCGCCCAGCGCTGTCAGGTGGAAAGTGTGCCTTTGTGGAACGCGTTCCTCGAAGACCAAGAGCGCCTGATTTCCCAGTTTGGGCTCAGGGCATCTGGTCGGCAAGCGATGGCCAGCGAGCTGGGTCGAGCGATTGCGTTCGCCGACTTTGCCCGCGAACGTGGAGAGCCGGTGCCGCGAATCGAAGAATGGAACGGCTGAGCGTCTGTTCCGCGCTTGGACTGGAGTGCTAGCCCGCCGGCTCACGTGGCAAGCGGGTGATCTGGGTCACCTCAGTTGCGTTGGACCCCGTAGCTACCCCAAGGCTCACGTGTATCCGGCTGACGCGCTGCTCCGCGATGGCGATGAACAGGTCATGGAGCCCGCCGCCCTGGATCGTGATGGTGTCGGTTGAATAGTTGAGCATCAAGATCTCCTGCGCCCACTCGACACTCTGCAGGGCTCCGTAGGGCAGGAAGAACGCCCCGCGCGCGGGATAGAACCGAATTCCCATCGGTCGCGCTAAATCGACGCAGAAGGCGGAGTCGGTCTCCCTGGGCAGCTGGGGCGAAGGCTTCTTTGCCACACCACCCTGGGCTGCTGATCCCCGGAGTTGACTCATACTCGAACCTTCGCTTTCGGGCTGCGGCTCTCGGCCTGGTCAATGGATCGTCTAGGGCCAAGAAGCTCAGATGCCAGTGTCCGATCCCCGGTCTTCTGAACCGCCTTGAAAAGGCTATCCAGGTCGTCGGTGTAGATCTTGATCTGCTCCCTCCCCCGCGACGCGCTGACATAGAACTGCTTCCGATTGGCGGCCGGTCCAGAGGCGGCATCCATGGCCACGTAAACGTGGTCGCATGTCATGCCTTGGGAGGCTGGGCTGGTCACGCAGTAGCCGTAGGTGAGCTGTTTAAACTGGGCGGGGACTACTCGGCCATCGGTTAGTCGAACACTCCCGTCCTTGTTCACGCGGTCCACAGTGACGATTTGCCCGTTGAGCAGATTGGCATCTTTGTGGTTTCCCTGAATCAGCAATTTTTCGCCTGGCAGCACTTCCAGCGGAAGCATCGTCCCGACGTCGTAGCAATCTCTCTGCTTCCCGGTTAGCTTCACGCGTTTTCCTCTCTTTCCCGCCACCACCAAGGAGCTTGCTGTGGAGGTCAGCACCGTGGCTACCTCTCCCTTCTTGAAATCGCGCGTGTCGCGATGGAATACCAGAACGTGATCCTTCCCATACTGTGATAGCTCCGCTCGCTGCGCCGCGGTCCAGCGCTCGGACCTGACAACCTGGAGCGATGCAGGCTTTCCTTCGAGCTGGCCGTCCTCCTTCAGAGCGGCGCGCAACGCCCCGTTGATGGAATGAATCTCCCGCCAGGTAGGGGAGACGATGATGGCGGATTTGTTGGACTGGATCGAGACCAGATAGTCCTTTGCCAGTTTTTGATATCGCGCTTCGTGCTTGCAGACATGGATGGCCCCCAGCTTCTCCAGCCGGCTGAGGCCCCGCAAGCCCTGGCCGGCCGCGACATCCGCGATCGCCTGACGATACTCCAGTGTAACCTGCCTCCGAATGCTCCTGAGTGCCACCGTCTGGATCTGGCTGTGCTCCTCGAGCAGACGCAGGCCGTCCCCGGCCTCGACGCTGGAGTGTTGTCGGCTGTCCCCTGAAAGGATGATCCGATATCCTTCCTTCCGTCCGATCGACACCAGGCTGTGGAGCTGAGCCACGGAAAGAAGCCCCGCCTCGTCGACAATAATCGCCCGGCCTCGCAGATCCTCCTGCATTTGCTGGTCCACGAGCAGCCGCTGAAGCGTGTCCACCTGCTTGAATCCTTCCTCCCGTAGTACCTCCACCGCTCCCGAGGTGGGGGCGAAAAGAGCGACGGGGCGCTTTTCCGTCCCCAAGGAAGCAGCGATCTCCTTCAGCGCCGTGGTCTTTCCGGTTCCGGCACCCCCTCGCAGGCAAACCACCCCGTCCCGTGAGCCGAGAATGCTTTGAACTGCTTGTCGCTGCTCGTCCGTCAGCCGCGGGCTGAGGTTATGTGAGGGGCAGAGCTTTGCATGGGTTCCCACCGCCTCATTGACCAGAGCGACAAGCTTCCTCTCCAGCGCCAGGGCGGCCCGGGTGGTGATCATGTTCTCCTTTCGGATAAACTCTGCCTCGCGCTCAATTGCGTCCCTCAGCTGGTCAAGCGGGGTCTCGCCGCGACTAAAGGCGAGCGCGTGGCGCAGCAGCTCATGTTCAGGGACAACGCTGAGACGCTCGAACACATGCTCTCGGGCGGATGCGACCGCGGTGACGGCGAGTTCCGCCGGGCTCAGTTCGGAAATCCGCTCGGGAGGAGAGGCGTCCCGTACCAGCCCCCGGAGCTGAAGCAGTTCTCGATCCGAAAGTTGTTCAAGCTGCAGCGCGACGAGCTCTCCGGGGGTGGTGTTGCGCCGCTTGCGTTCACGGGTTGAATGCGCCAGCGCGGCCCGTCCATCGTTCGTGAGAGGTCGGCCCAGCTTTCGAGCCACCGTTGCCTCCGCTTCGCGAATGACTCGGCTCCGCTTGCTGAAGCGCTCGATAATCTCCTTCCCGACGCCTTCGATCTCAAATCCATGGCGGGCGGGCTGAAGCTTGTAGCCAATCCGTCTTAGCCGCATCGCCAGCGAGTTTCGATAGACCTCGGTCAGGTAGTTCGTCTGAGCGAACATGTGCTCAGGCTCCAGAGCTTTCCATCGGCTTTCTGTCTCGTCCCAAGTCGCGTTATACGTCACTAAGTGCGTGTGCATTTGAGGGTCCAGCGCCCTGGAACAATCGTGGCGGAAGGCAGCAGCTACGATTTCTCCCGTCCGTCGTGTGGATCGTTGCCCCTTCTTTCGAATCCGGCTGCCAGCGGCTTTTTCTAGCTCACAAATCGCATCGCGGCACGCCGCATCATGAGCAGCAACGAGCCGCTGATCCCTTAAGGTGATGCCCAGGATGCTGACGCTCTTCGGAGCCGAGATGACGAAATCATAAAACACACGCCGATCCTTGCGCTGCCGAACGGTCAGTTTGTCGCCAGTCAGGGGATGTCGATTCTCGCACAGCCGAACGAACGCCTGCTCTGAGACAGGATCGGATCGGGAGAGGCCAAGACGCTCCGCGCCTTTGCCAAACCACTCGCCGGCTACGGACTGCTTCTCGGAATGGTAGTCGCCTTGCAGGAGGTGCTCCCTGAAATAATCTTTCGCATGTCGCAGGCTTTTCTGAGGTCGTACCGTCAGCATAGATGGCGACGATCACAAAGCGTGATCGTCGCCATCCCTATCTCAGTCGCAGGGGACGATTTTGTTTCAATCTGGCCGCGGAATAGTCTCAGGTGAAACCGGATCCCTGGTCGATCGGAGCCTCTGGATGGGAAACTCTCGGACTGTTTCACCATCGAGCAATGTTTCCATCTCGGTGCGGGGGGCGGCGCTTTGCTTGTAGAAGAATGCCACCTGCTTTTCGCCGCAATGGGCGCGCATCGCTCGCGCCCACTGGAGATCGTGGTCTCGGTAGTGGTGGCCAGATTCACCCCCGTAGATCACCCAGTGTATGCCATCCAGGTTTAAGTGAGGTGTGAGCGGACCAAGGGCGGGTTCGTAGCTGATGAAGCGGACCCTAGCTGGCACTTGCCTCAGACAGTCCGCCCGCCACGCACCACTCGAGTCCGAAATCGACACCCCGAGCCAGACATTCGGGTAACCCTTAATCCCCCAGTCCGACGGAAGGTAGTCGGCGATCCGGTCCGCGCGTTTCGTGAGCAGTTGCCAGTGCAAGTGAGGGGTGCGGCGAATCAGCGCCCAGAGCTTTTCGCGCTCCGAAGCGAGTGTCGGGTGATCTTCAAATACGTCACACATCGAGGAGGAAAAGACCAGAACCGGATATCCCGGCCCCATGACAGATGTGGTTCGACCTGCTACTGCCGCGCGATGCCATTTTTCCGGAATCATCCAATGCCTCGGACCAAAAGTGCGGCGCGCTTGGTTTGACCCCCAAATTCTCAAGCCGAGTCGCTTGGTGGCGAAGTGCTCAGCGTAACAATGCGCGCAGCCAGGATCGACCTTCGTGCATCCCCAGGCGATGTTGTGCGTATGATTGGTCCAGGCGATCAGAGTGTTTTCAGCCATAGTTTATTGGGTTGCGTTTCAGCCGCCGACTACAACGGTCCAATCAACAATGACGAGCCCGGTGAAGTCCGACGTCATACGAGTATCAGGTGCAGCGACGCCGGTTGTTTCAAAAGGTTGCTAAGCCCAAGCGGTCAGCCGGCCAGCGGATCACTCTCCCGGCGCGGGGGGGCGGCAGCCGCAAGGAGTGAAGGTTCATCCACCTTTTCGAGCCGCACCGCGTCCGATGGGGAGTGGACCACTCGATTCTATTTCTAGAGCTTGCAGGGCCTGGTTCAACTCTATCCTGTGCTGTTATTCAGTCTTGCGCAGGCTCCGAGCCGGATTTCGTGGATGGGTCTTATGCATCATGATCCGGCCTCCTCCTGCCGACTCCGCGCAGCCAGCGCGCCAGTCTGCGACTGTCACTTGGCTGCTGGATGCTCCGTCGGGTCGGAGGCCAGCTTCGTTTCTCCGTATCGGGTTATTCCTCTCTCACAGCAGAGTGAAGAGAGGGAATGAACCCTCTCAATTTACGGAGAAACCAATGATGCAAAATAATAAACCCATCCACGAAATTCGGCTCGGTGCAATCCGCGCAGCGATTTGGAAAAACGAGACCGCACACGGCCCTCGGTTGAGCGCTAGCTTCAGCCGCCTCTACAAGGAGGACAAGGAGTGGAAGTCCACTACGAGCTTCGGCCGCGACGATTTGCTGTTGCTGGCAAAAGTCGCAAACGAAGTTCACTCGTTCATGCATAGCTCTAGCGCCCCGGCGCCGGAGGAGTGATCCGCGGGCCGGCGAGCCGACAAGGCTAGCCGGCTTTTTTCTCTCACCCAACCTGCTGACATTGTCGGTGCGATGTGATAGATGAACCGGTAGCCTTCGGTATACCAAACTCGGTCAGTCGGCCTCTTGGCCAACTGGCTCACCTCTAGGAGAGAAAAACCATGACCCACTACGAACACCTCATCGATCCCACGACCATCGAAGCGATTCGCCGGCATCTGAATAGCCCGGCCTCGCCCATTCGGGAGGTGCTGTTTGTCGCCGAGCTTCAGCTGCTGCCGACGGTCGCCATGGCTTTGGATGCGACGAGCGGGCTGTCGTCGCACCAGCGAATCAAACAGTGGAAGCTCTGGCTAGAGGGTGGCGCCGTGGTTCCCAACAGATCAGGCGGCTACGGCATCGATTTGGATGCTCTCCCAGGGGAAAGCCGTTGCCGGGTGATATTCTTGCCCCCTGTTTACGTGGTGCATGTTCCCGGACTCGACCTGCAACACCAGGTGCGGAACGCGGCGTGAATGCGATTGCTCAGTGACTGAGGCCCGCCTCATCCACTGGGGGATCGGGCATCTGGGACCTGGGCCCTGCAGCGGGGAGAGCTTTTGAGGGTGGAACGCTCGGCTGCCTCACGTTCAATTCAGTTGCGCTTGCGCTCTGGCTGGGGCGCGCGCCCCAATCCGATTGCCCATGACCCACCCATTCGACCTGGTCAATCGGGGAACCTTCGGGATTGAACGTAGCCCGAAGCTCGGGCGGGGTGTTGGATCCGTTAGATCTCCCGACCACGGCTTCGTTCCGGCGATCGGTCGGCTTCGCGTCGTGCGGCATCCCGACGCAGGGCATCATCTAGGTAGCGGGGATCAATCCGGAAGTTGGTTCTCGCCAGCTTGCCCAGCACGACGGCCAGGTCCACGAGGTTTCGGGCCGCCGCCTGTTCCAAAATGCCAACCGTTCCGATCGTCAGCAGCCCTCGACGGGCTGCCTCTCTCCTCGCCTCCCGCTCATCGAGGAGGATCGCGTCTACCCTCATGGCCTCGGCCAGGGCTATGGCTTCCGCCTCGCCGGGGTCTAGGGAGTTCAGGAGATGGGCTGCATTCGCATGTGCGACCTCTACCCACGCCGGCAGGGATGCCGCGAAGGCGCGGGCTTCTAGGGGGGCGTTTGGGTGGGCAAGTTCGGCCAATACCATGCCGGGCACAAAGACATGCTCATAGAGCGCAGGGATAACCCGGAGGCAATCGATAACGGCAAGATAGCGGAGCGGACTCGTATCCGCGACGACAACGGTCACCCAGCCTTCAGGCGCTCAAGCGCCCTCCGGTCTAGGCTCCAGTCGGCCAGCGAGTAGGGGCGCTGGGCATTGTGCTGGGCAAGGAACTCCTCGGTCTTCCATCGGTCCAACCCGAGCAGCTGTCCGACTTGATGGCGGGTCAGCTTCTCGGTGCGATAGCCATCGGCGGCGTAGGCCTCCAGCACTTGCCGAGGCAAATCACCTCGCCGCTGGAGCAGCTGCGCCAAGTCATCCGGCAAGTCAATGGTCACCTGCATACGTTCCTCACAATCCTTATCGACTGGGTTTAACATAGCACGAGAGCCTCACCTAAGGCAATCCCCCGAGGGGGAGATGTGCAGCCAGGCAAACCGACAGTTCCATCCACTGCGCCTTCCAGGCACTTACTGCCGCCTCGATTTGATGAGCTGGCCCAGAACCCGATTTGAAGAGTTTAACTGAGAGACACCAACTCCTATCCGTTGGATAGGCTTTCGCCCCCCACGCTTGTGGGGGGCGAGGCGTGGTCAGGCGACTAGTTTTCGGGCTGTAGACCCAGCTCGATGAGCCGGCTCCGGATCGCTTTGTTCAAGCGGTGGATGCGGCACCGAATCTGGGTGGCGGTTTTGATGTCGAGCAGCTCCTCAGCGTAGGGGAGAGGCCAAGCTCCCGCTCCTGTTTTCGTCATCCGGGCCAGGATGCACTCCAAGGCCTTTGAGTTCCCGGCTGCCTTGGCCAGGGGGCGGAGACGGTCGATCAGCTCCACAATGGCTTCGGGCCCATAACCCAGCACGAATCGGAGAACCCACAGTGCCTGATCGTACGGCTTCGCCATCCGCAGGGTAGCCTGGAGCTCCCGAACCAGCTCCTTAGCCATGACCTCGGCCACCACATCGCAGGAGGATGCTTCGGCGGCAAGGAGCTCTTGCTGAGTTCGCTGATACCCCAGCTCCTCCCGGATTCCCTTAAGGCAGTCCAATATCTGAGCTGCGCTCAGCTTGGTCATCTTCTTCAGGGATCGATATTCCGGTTCGAAGCCGTGCTCCTCCACGAACTCGACGAAGGCCTCACGAACCTTGTTCCGAATCCATGTGAAGGACAAATCCCGGGTGCCGAAGGAGATTTGCCGGTTCGCCCAGCTTTTCAGGCTGCGGTGTCCTTTTGGGGTAGCCGTGTCCCGATACGGTGCCTCCTCCTGGAAGGTCATGGCAGCAATCGCCAAACGATCCATTATCATCTCGCACACTTCATGCGAGCGACTGGCCCGGATCAGCGGCTCGAATCGGGTAAGTAGCTCCTCGTAGCTAAGGAGGCCCACCGGCCCCATTTGGGCATGGGCACGCAGCACACGAGGGGTGAGGGAACACCGTAGCCAGGTTCCCCCTTGCCGGGTGCATCGACCCTTAGCTTTCGGCTTGGATGCGCTCTTCTCGCTTCCGGGCGAGGTCACCGGCCCGGAAGAGCCAACCATCGTCTCCACCGCCGTCCCCGCTGCGGTATTGCCTCCCGGGACACCTTTGTGGTTTTTCCCTGCGACTCGGCAGGTGGGGCGACCGGACTTGGGTGCATGGGCTGCAAACGGTCCAGGCAAGGAGCCCGGGCAGGGAAGCTTTCGCCCCTTTCCGCCCTTTACACAGCCATTGGCCTTGGCGGCTGTGTTGCGCTTTCGTTTGGGCTTGGTTGCAGATGACGCCGCAGCATTGTGCGATTTTTCCGCCTTGGCGTTACTATTTGCTAACTCTGAGGCCGAGTTGAACTCGTTCATATGTATCGTTCGTTAACCAACGTTTCCACCGGCCCAGGCCTCCAACCTGCCCCGCTAAGTGCGGGTGGTCGAAATGGACCTGTTATCGGTTTTCGCGCGGGTTAACGGGCGGTTTCGTCTCAGAATGGGATTCTTGCAAAATTGGCCCGTTTCCCATTCTGAGCCATGAGAACAGCGGTTTTCTCTGGAGCTACATGGAACCGCCGTGCTAAGAGAGGGTCATCAAGCATGGAAATACCGGAAGAGAGGGAGCTGATTCGGAAGGCGCAGGCTAGGGACGAGCATGCATTCAAAGTGCTGATGGATACCCACAAGGACCGCGTCCGCAACAGGGTAGCTGTGAAGTTGAACGGATGCTCCCGGGAAGATATCGAAGATGCCTGTTCGGTTGCTTTCGTTAAGGCGTGGACTGCACTTCCAAACTTCAAACCGGGTCGGCCTGGTGGGTTCGAAAAGTGGCTAACCGTCATCGCAACCCATGCTGCCTATGAGATTCTTCAAAAGAACGGAAAGCGGCATTTGCCGTTTGACGATATCTCCCATGATTTTCTGAACCGTAGTATTAGTACTCTCGTAGAGGCCACGGAGCTAAGCCCCACTCACAGGCTGGTCGAGCTAGCGTTCAAAAAGCTAAGGTACGATTGTCGGTTTCTGATTCTATCGTCGTTCGTCTACGGAGTCGCACCTATTGAAATCGCGCGGTTTGCACGCCAAACGATGGAACCTTTTGGGAGGCACGCCAAAATGGCATCTGAGATCCGAGGATGGTTGACCTCCTTGATCGGCCCGGTGGAGGATCAATGCACAGAGCGTCGCAACACATGCTTTGAACTCCTTAAGAAGCTGGTCCGCGAATTGGAGTCGAAATCCAGGAAACAAGCTCAGATGGATGGTTCAACTCTCTCAACTGAAGACTGAACGATGAAATTGACTCCTGAGGATCTGGCTCTCATTGAATCGCTGCGCAGCTATGCTGCTCATCTCGAAAGGGAAGCTGAGGAGAAGGTGCCACTTTCCCCGAATTTTAGCGAGGACGTCATGGCCCGTATTCGACGGGAGGAAGCTCGCGGTGAGGCCCGTGAGGAATCCCGCGAAAGCGCTTTGGGCTGGTTGGTGTTTCTTCAGAGTCGAACGGCTTTGGCAATATCCGCTGCCCTCGTCGTCCTGGCTCTGGTCGTCTTGATTCCTCTCGGTTCCTCCAGTGCCCAGTTTGCCATGGCCTTGCCCCAGGGGATTAAAGGGGAGCCTCCGAAGGCACCTGATTTCTATCTGGATCCGGCCCCCAAGCTCTCGGTGGACTGGAAGCGACTGACTTTCAGCATCCCGCTTCGTGCCGGGGGAGAATTGAGCGGAACCCTTGCGCCGATATCTGGGGCTACCGGGGGCCCGGCCCGCGAGTTCGACCTCAAAGCCGCCGGGACTTCAAACGGAGAATCCGTTTCCGCCACCGGCCGACTGGTGGTCATGCCCAATAAGCCGGATGAAACCCCACCTGTCCTGCGGGTCCAAGATGTTTACTGGCTCAAGCTGAACCTCACGTTACGCGGCTCCGCGCGGGAGGAGCAAATCTACCGCGTGTTCGGTTCACCTTGATTCGTTTTTGACCGGCAGGGTCTCCGCCGGCCGGGCGGGCAAGGCGTTGGCGATCCTCTTAGCCACGCGCGCTGCCGTCGGCACCAGATCCCGCGTGCTGTCGCCTTGCGTAGTGCTGTTGTCCGAGCAGGCTGCAAACTGCATCGCGGTCTGAGTGACCAGAATCTGGCAGTTCAGCCTGCTTCCGATGTCGTAGACCGTTTCCATTTTTGAGGTCAGCACGTTCTTCCTCTTTACGGGCTGGGCATGTACATCGGCAGCCACGATGAGCAGATGCGAGGCGTTGAGCACGCGCCCCGCCAGGGCGGCGCCCTCTCGATCGGTGATCCGCAGGCGACGAAGCTCCAGCTCCTTCTCGCATTGCTGAATCATGCTCCTCGAGACCAGCTGATAGCCCTTGTTCTGACAGGCTTCCGAAAACTCCTGCTCGATGGTCGAAACGACGGCGCGCAAGGTGTCGGCGTTTCCTCGGTTGGGCGTCTTGTTGTGTTCGACCACGATGGCGAGAGTCTTGATCTCGCTCGGAACGAAGTTCGTGGGCGACCATCGCAGCCGCGGTCCGAACAGAGATGCCGCGCTGGCGGTGGGGATGCCCGAGATCAAAGCGCTGCAACTGAAGGCGATGATGAAACACAACTTGAGATAGGATCGATGCATGGGTGGCAGAGTTCTATAGGGTTGGGAGTGGGTTGTTATTTGAGGTTCAGAAATTTTCCCCCGTCGTCGCTCAGTCGAACAATCGCATCGGCAATCGCCTCACTCGCGCCGCCGCCGTCGCTGGAGCCGCTGGGCCGTCGCGCTTCCCCGGTGAACGCCTTGCGACGGCTGGCGATCCTCCCCTCCTCAAGGGAAACGACCGTCACTGTGAGCGGAACCTCCCAGTAGCGCTGGGAGCTGACGCGCCGGCCCGCTGTAGCCTTCTCGTTGCCCTCGACGGTCTCTCCGAAGCTCCCAAGCACCAGCGTGGTGGCCTGGTGCTCTCGCAATAGTCCTTCCGCTGTCGCTGTGTCGAGCGGACGGCCCGCAATCTGCGGCGTTATCGACCGGAGTTCCACATTCCCGGGAAGTCGCAGGGCCTCCTCGAACCTGGCTTGGGTAGCCTCAGCGGACCCTGCGGGAATTCCGGCCAGCGGGGCGACCAGCACCAGCGGCTTGGGGCGGGTCAGCGGTCGTGGCGGGGGAGCCTTGGCCTCGCCAATGGGTCCATCCAGAGTGCCCTTTGACGCAATTGGGCCAACGGTTTGTTGCCGTCGCTCCTCATTCCACCACGCGAGAAAGCCTGCCGGATCCCGTGGCCCGGATCGTGATAGACTGATCTCGATCTTGTCGAGCAGTCCCCCGGGATGTGGCGCAGAGATCAGCTGGATGGCGGACTCAACCGCGGCGACCACCGAGGGGGTTAGTTGAGAGGAATTCGCGCCAGCGGCCTCATGAAGCAACTTCGCGGCGCGGAGCTTCCGTTCTTTCAGCCGACGACGGGCGACATCCACATGCGGGGAAATGGCCAGAGGCACTTCCAGGGCATCGAGAGTGCCTTGATGCCAGACATGTTGGATTTGGGCTTCGGCGATCCGATGATCGTCGGCTGCCAGCTCTGCTGCCCGCT
>JAEUHE010000241.1 GCA_016793885.1 Verrucomicrobiales bacterium | reverse complement strand
CACGGTCGTGACTCTGAGCACCGCACCTCCTAAAGCCCAATCCATGCAGTAGGGCGGCATGCGGTTGCGTAGTAGGTTTTTGCGAAAACCGAGGCGTGAGGAGCGAGCGTATTGAGCGAAATACGTAAGCGACGAACAACGAAGGATTTCGCAAAAAGATCAAGCAAACGCGTGCTGAACGACTGCATGGATTGGGCTAAAGGAGGAACTCCATACGCCGAGAGCCTCGCTCCCACGTACGTAGTTCCGCTTTCAAGCGGAGGCGGCACCGTCGTGACTTTGGGCATCCCACCTCCTGAAGGAGGAACTCCATACGCAGGATGGGGCCCCTCCCGTGTAGGTAGTTCCGCTTTCGACCCAATCCATCCGGTAGGAATTTGCTTTCTGACCGCTCGGTGGTTCCGCTAATAAATCGACCGCTTGCTCGCCTATCACAAAGCTTTGACCCCCGACTCCCTTTCCGGTTCAGAGCTGGATCGGTACCTGGCTCTGGGGTGGTACCGGATAAACCAGACCATTTTTACGGCCACCCACATGATCGCTGACAACGCTCAGGGGGTGCATCGACTCCACTGGTTGCGCTTTCCCCTCCTGGAATTGCGAGATGGAGGCTCACATAGAAGGATCAGAAAACGAACCCGATCTTTCAAAGTCAGCATCGAAAACTTCGTGAGCATCCGCCTGGATCATGAGGAACTCTACAGCCGCTACTGGGATTCGATTGATTTCTTCGGGCCCCCAAGCATTGAGGATTGCCTGTGGAATGAAAAGTCCGGCCGCCGGAACCTGTTCGGGACGCAATGCATTTCAATTTTTGATGAGGATAAGCTGATTGCAGGGGGTTACTTCGACCTGGGAGAGCGTTCCGCAGCGTCCATCCTTCATTTCTTCGATCCTGCTTACAAGCGGTACAGTCTGGGCAAATATTTGATCCTGCTGACCGTGGACCACTTGAAGCTCCGCGGTTATGAATTCTACTACCCTGGCTATGTCGCCGCGGGTTATCCTAAATTGGACTATAAGCTGTTCCTGGGAAAAGGAGCCGCTCAATATTTTGACCTCGAAACCAAGACTTGGATGCACTTTCAGGACCGCATTCTCAAACCGGAAGAATATTCTGAAAGCGAGCGGTGCAAAGTGATCCTGGCCCTCTTGGGTTGAGGGAGAGCCAACGCGTCTGGGACGGCCTTTGACGGGGGATCCACTCATCGAGACGACGATGCCAGGCAAGCAGAGTTTCTGGGCTAACGATGCTGGCGAACCGCAGAAGTCCCTTCCGGCCCACGGCCTCGCCTTTAACGGCTAACCTTCGGCGCTACCCACAATAACAATCGATTCGGTGCGTTTTCAGGTGAGAGTGAAAGCTTCGCATGGGCTCTGGAGGCAACGCAGGAGGTGTGCTGCCAGTTGAATTTGGACTGCAGAGGTGAGACGCACTAGCCGCGCCTTCTTCCCTTGCACCTTCAAATGCATAAAGCGCTGAGACGTAACGCCAATTTCTGTTTGCGGGTTTGAGGTTAAACTCGCGAATGAATCGCTGCGCTTGCAGGTCAGGCAAGTCTGGTTGGGATAACGAAGCGAGGTCAATCGAATCGAGCAGCGCTCCGACCGAGTCGAATGCTTGGGTCGCAGTCGGCACGTGTTGTTTGCCAGAAGTGGCCGATGGGGTCTGTTGGAATGGATTCGAGCTTGGCGGCCCCTTGTAAGCGGTGATTTGTCGACCCCCTGGCGGATAGCGGCGCGAGCTGGTATGGAGGCGTCGCATGAAATCACCTCAAAGTTCCGTCCGTCTTCGGCGCCGGGCAGCCAAGGCTGCTCGCAGGGCTCGCCTACTGGCTAAGTTCGATTCCAGCGGTTTATCCGCAGCCGCCTTCGTCCGCAAGCATGGGCTCAATTACACCACCTTCGCGGCCTGGCGACATCGATCGGCCCAGAGGAAACAGCCTATCGCCTTCGCGCAGGTTGAGCTCGCCCCCAGTGAACCGACCTCCCTCACTGTGGAAGTCGGCGCTCTCGCTCGAGTGCGTCTCACCTCGGTAGACCAAATTGAACTGGCAGCCCGCCTCCTGCGTTGCCTCCAGAGCCCATGCTAAGCTTTCACTCTCACCTGAAAGTGTTCCTGGCCACCGCACCGTGCGACTTGCGCGCCAGTTTTACCGGTCTGTGGGCCGCAGCTCAGCAACAGCTGGGAGAGGATCCGAAGAGTGGCGCTCTCTTTGTCTTTGGCAACCGCCGTCGGAATAGGATCAAGATTCTGTATTTCGACGGAACTGGTGTGTGCATCCTAATGAAGCGTCTCGAGGAAGGAACTTACCGCTGGCCCCAGAGTGCTACCGAATCGGGGAGTAAACTTCAGCTCGCCCCGCAAGCGCTCCAACTCTTACTCGACGGCGTGGAACTCAAGGATGCGGGCCGTCGTGCTTGGTACGAGGGCGCGAAGTGAGAGCACTCTGCACGAGCGCACAAATTATTCACAAAGTTTGAACGAGTTTTCATCGGCGTCGTCAGACCATCGACTCCGATGAACTTCGCCTCACTGCAACATCAAATGACTCAGCTGCAGCAGCAGCTGAATGAGTTGCAGCAAGCCTCCTCGCAGACGATCGCGCAACTGCAAGAGGCACTCAAAGAGTCCAGATTGGAGATCTCGCTGCTACGACAAAAGCTCGATGCCCTGGCACGTCGCTACTTTGGCAAAAAGAGCGAACAGTTGAGCAGCGCCCAGTTGGAACTGCTCTTAAGTGGCTTGGATAAAACCGAGGTGTCGGTTCCCGTGCCTGCCAAGCCAGCGACTCCATCCCCTCGGCGCAGCGAGCGTAACAGTTCCACTCGGGTTCGTACGCCGGACAACTTGGAAGTAGTGAAGAACGTCATCGAGCCTAAGGACGTGCAAGCCGAACCCGAGAAATGGAAAGAGATCGGCCAGGAGGTTAGCCGTCAACTCGACTACCAACCTGGCAAGTTCTTTTGGCTGGAGATCGTTCGGCCCAAGTATGTGCGAGTGGCCGACCGAGCAATGCCGCCGGTGGTGGCACCAGCTCCAGAACGTGCCAGCGGGATGGCGGCTCCCGGACTCCTGGCCTATCTCTTGGTGAGCAAGTTTTCGGATCATCTGCCGTTCTACCGTCAGCAATCGATTTTCTGGGAACGACATGGGGTCTTCATCGCTCGTCAGCAGATGGTGTTGTGGATGAAGCAAGGATCAACACTCCTGGAAGCCATCGTCAGGTGTATCAAAGCCGACTTCCAAGTCAGTCCTTACGTGCAGCTGGATGAGACGCCAATCAAATATCTGGATCCCGGAAATGGTGAATGTAGCCAAGGTTATCTGTGGACGGGGCATGTCCCCGGAAGATGTGTGATTTTCGAGTGGCATGCGAGCCGGGCAGCCAAGTGCTTGGACTCCCTGCTAGGGCCTGACTTCAAGGGGAAGATCCAGTGCGACGGTTACGGTGCGTATCCAGCGTTCGTCAAAAGCAGGTCGGGGACCGACCTCTTTGGCTGTTGGGCTCACGCGAGGAGGGGCTTCTTTGAAGCTCAGAAGCAAGCGCCCCGACAAGTCGGATGGATCCTCAATCAGATGGGCTGGCTATACCAATGGGAAGCCGAGCTCCGCGAGAACCGTGCCGGAGCGGTGATGCGCGAAGTCAAACGAGCATCCTGCCACCGGCTGGTAGTCGACCGGCTCCATCGCGCCCTGATTCGATTGCAGCCCCGGTATCTGCCCAAGAGCAAGATGGGGGAAGCCATTCGATATGCGTTGAACCAGTGGCCTGCGCTGGGTCGGATCATCGACCACGGGGAGGTCGAGTGGACAAACAACCTCATCGAGAACAAAATCAGGCCGACAGCAATCGGAAAAAGGAACTGGATGTTCTTCGGATCCGAAGAGGCGGGCCAGCGCAATGCGGTGATCTACACTCTAATCGCTAACTGCCGAATCCACGCTATCGAGCCGTATGAATACCTGAAGGACGTGCTCACTCGGCTTCCATCGACCACGAATCATACCGTAGGCGAACTGACGCCGATCAAGTGGAAAGAGGCTCGCGCGATAAACGTCAGCCGAGCGGCGTAGACCTGCTGCAATGCGGAGAGAACCAAGAAGCCTAACCCAAATCTGCTGACCCGCCAGGGGGTCGTCACATCACCGCTTACGGCCCCTTCCCGCAGGAGACCATTGCACTACAGACGAAAACAGACCTTGAGTTTATTCCAAAGGGAACGAGTCAGGCTGATGGATACCTGCCCGCCGGGCACGGCAGAGTTATTGTTGGAGCGGTTCGATTGAAGCATTCTCCTAAAATGAAATCTGATGAGCCTACGGCTCGTGCAATCTGGCGCGGTAAAATCGCACTGGTTCCCCAGTCGGCATGGCGCTAGTTCCCGTGAAGATTCCATTGGTCAACCAGACGTCAACCGAATCGAGCCAAGTCTCAAGATTGGTAGAATACTGGACGGTGATAAGGTCGTTGGTGGTGCCTTGAAGTTGAAATTGAAAATTGCCGCCAACCACGTTCGCGGCAACAAATTGGGGACGTTGACGGATCAATTTGACGGGCACATATCCGAAATGCCCATCCTCGTCATTCGCCCACAATTCTAAATCACCCGCAGCCCCGGCGAATCCAATCTCACCAGTCCACAATCCGGCGGAGAAAGGTCCCGTGCTTGTTGGGAAAATGGTATGGTGGCTGGGGGCATTCGTCCCGCTGAGCGTGATGTCGTCCCAATAGGCCTCGGTGCTCTGCACATTAAACAGATAGATATCCGTAACCTTACTGACGCTGTTTGTATAAAACGGGAAGTGTAGGTAGGCCATCTGATCATTCACGGCGAAAGAGGTCGTCTTGTTGGTCCAGTCGTAAAAAATCGAAACCTTGTTCCATTCGGACTTCTGGTAGGGCTTCAGGTATTCATTGGTCCTTTCAAACATTCCCAGATTTCCGAGATTTCCCAGGGTGAAAAAGGAAACGATGTTATTGCTGTCCGCCAGATAGACACTCCCTCCAGCTTGGTTGGTGGCGGTGCCCAAGACAAAGAAATCCATGCGAGGTATTGGCGTGGGCGACACTGCCTGGCGGAGTCCCCGGCTGGCGTCATTGTTGAAGCCGCCGATCAACACCAGGCTGTTCGTGCCTTGCGCGGCGATTGAATTGGTAATCCGGCGAGCGGCATAACTCAGCGCGCCCGGCACCCAGCCATCCAACACACCCTCTTCAAAATCCTCGGCAAATGCTGCAGGTGGCCGCACAACCGCCCGTAGTGAAACGGTGCCATTGAAGTCATACGCTGGATTACCGCTCGCATCACGGGCCGTGATGGTTGCAAGGAATGGCTGGCCGATTGTCTGGACTGGATCCGCCAAACTCAGATCAAAGTAGCGAACCTGCCCCGGCAACCCATCATCATTAAGGATATTGATCACGGCCTGAGTGCGGACAAGAGCCCCCGAACTTGCACCGGTCAATCGCAGGAACAAATACTCATTCGGCTCAATGACACGATCGCCCAGCACCGCAATGGGGATTGGCTTCGTCCTCTCGCCCGGGGCAAAGATGAGGGAACTGATCGCGGCCGTGTAGTCATTTCCCGCTTGGGCGGATCCTGTCAGCGTAGCATAATTCACGGTCGTCTGCACCACGGGTGGAGGATTAATTGTCACCGTCAGTGAAATTGAGGTTTGCCCGACGTTTCCCTCAACGACGTTGAGTTCGGATTCCACCAGTGAAATGCCGGGCAGAGGCTCGAGAACAACCTCATCCAGAAAAATCGCGTCTTCAACTCCCGTGCCGAACGTTGTGTCATTGACGCCCTTGGCAAACACCCATGTCAGCACGTTCGTGCCTGGCGGCAAATACCAGAAGAATTTTTGACCCGCATTGAACGGGGAGGATTCTCTCATTTTCCGGGTGCTGTTGATAAAAAAGTCCCAATAGTCAGAACCGGAGGTGGACCAAAGCACCCAGAAGGACAATTGGACGGGAGCGGTGTTGGTTACGATCGCTTGCAGCCAGGTTTGCTGGTTATGTCCGATCGCTCCGGAGCGCGCGGCGTCCGCTTGATCATGGGTCGTCGTGGATTGTCCAAACCAGCCTGCGTCGCCTCCGGTGATCCAGGTGACCTGTGGTGCATCGGTGGCTTCGCCCAAGGGGATCCCGAACACGGCCTGTAGTGACTTGGTGGCGTTCATCGTCAGGGTCAACGGATTCGCAGTGCCGTTGGTGCTGCCGAACCAGCCAATGAAACTTTGGCCGACATCAGGAACGGCTGTGAGCGTGACTTGCTCGCCGAGCGTATAACGCGGGCGCAGTGGGGAAGCGACGACTGAGCCACGCCTCGCCGCTAGGTGCAGCCGAGGGGAAAGCGATGCCGGATTGTTGGGCGAGGTGCCTTCCTCAAATTCCTCCAAGTTGGTAACCCCGTCATTGTCGAAATCCTGCCAGCCAGCTTGGGCCAAATTGCCGAAATGGTTCGACTCCCAATCGTCACCCAGCGCGTCTCTGTCCGTGTCAAAATAGACATTAATGACCGCGCTAGTCACTGCACCACCGCTCCCGGTAAGGATGGTCCGATAGCTCCCCAGTTGCGTTGCTTGAACTCCGGACAGGGTCAACGTGCTGTTGGTTTGATTGGCCAGCGGGTTCCCGTTGAACAGCCATTGATAAGTGAGCGAGCCAGTAAGCCCGCCAGCCACGATGCTCAGTATCGTTTGGCTGTTGGATACCACGTTCACGACGCGCTTTTGGGAATCCACGAAGGGGGAAACTAGAGCGCTTGTTTGTCGGCGCAACACTTGATTTCCCGATGAGTCGAACACGAAATTATTCGCCGCTAAGCCCTCAGATGAGAGGAAACTCATTCCTGCAACCAGTGACGAAACCAAACGATTCAACAACATGTTTAAGCGGGGTGTTTTAGAATGGAATAAATAATGGCCCGCCTGCTGGTGGAGCTGTCAATGGACCAGGACGCAAACCGGGAGATCCGATGTGATTTCCATTTGGAGAAGTGGGATTCCAAAAAGGGCCATCTAAAATGTCCTGAAGGGGTGATCTGTAAAGTGGATTTTTGCAATTACTAGTGCCAGTCCCATCAGATGTGCCACTTGAGGCAAGCGACCCCGACGATCCCGGAGGTTGCGTGTAGGGAGACTGCGGTTGACCGGCTTCGATGAAGTAAGAAGCAGTTGAAGCGGTCGCGTAAAACAATCCAGTGCCGACTATCGCCACGCCGGCGCCAATTGTTGCTGCTGGAATAATAATCGGCGATACCATGACAATCAGCGGCACCACACCAACCCCAGAAATCGCACCAGCGATTATTGTTGGCACAGCATAGCGAACAATTCCCAATATCGCCCCGTCTCTAGCTACTTCGTACATGGAAATGCTAGCATTGGGTCCATCAATTATCGGCAGAGGAGATAAGGTCTCTATGATCCATGTGTCGACTGGGTTACTTCGTTCGCCCGCCAAGCCAGTGCGATCAGTCAATTTGATTGGATTGTTTCTGACATAGGAATAGAGATTTTGCCCTTCTGTTTCTTGGAGAGGATCTCGGCTATTCCACCGAGCCGTCGTGGGGTCATAGACCCGGAGAGGCGCCAACACTTGGCCGGAACCACCGTCCGAAAAATGCGACGTGAATCCTCTTTTTCCCGAAAAGATGCCCACGGTTTCAACCTTAGCGCCGAAGGGATCATACCGGTAGGTACCTAGCATCGACCCCGTGGGGTCGGAAATTCCCACTCTTGATTGCAGATGGTCCGCAACCTCATAGAAATTACCTTCTAACGTTTGCTCCCCTTGGGAAAAATAATGGCGGAAACTTAAATCCCCGGTAGGTCGTTCTTCGCATAACTCCAAACCGCACCACAAAAGATCTTTTCCACTGATCTGGGTCATCCCGGCGAATTCAGCAATTCGCACCCTACGGCCCAACCCGTCAAAGGCAAATTCCGTTCGATTGGTTCCCCGTTGGATAGCGGTCAAGCGATGTTCCGCATCCCACTCGAACGCCGAGTCGACCGAGTTGGTCTCGGCGGAAGTCATCAGTTCGTTAAGTGCGTTATACTGAAACTCGCGCCGAGTCTCACCCCGTTCCTCAAATAGCCGGTTGCCGGCCGGGTCATAGCCCCATCCCCATTTCTCGACAGTATTCCCGTCTCGAGTGACATTCACGCTGCTGAGTTGGTCCGCCGCGTCGTAACCGATAGTCCAGACGCGCGGGACTTCGTTCAAAAGTTGCTGCTGCCACGTCGCGATATTTCCTGCGGGTTCGTACGTGTAATCGAAGCGCGCCAAGGTTTGTCCGTTCGGTTGAAAATGGTGGATCTTTTGCAACCGCCGGTCGCCCAGATTATTGAAGTAACGATACTCCGACCTCTGCCCATTCGGGTAGAGCACGTCGAGGGGCCTCGCGGTAGCACCCTCATAAGTGTAAGCAAAGGACCCGAGAACGTTCACTACGTTGGTGACGCGCCCTGCGGTGTCGTAAGCAACCGTTTGCGGCAGGCCATCAATGGCGCGGGTCAACACCCGGCCTAAAATGTCGTAGGCATAGGTGACCGTATCATTCTCCCACGGGCCGTCCACCGCTGCCGTTTGCAGTGCACCCACCGCGCCGGATGGATGGTAATCGTAGGTCGTTAGGCCAATGCCATCCTCCATGGTTTTGACCCGCTTATAGGCCGGATCATAAGTGAACAGGACGGCGGCGGTGGCGATCTGGGCGTTGGGATAGGATTTGCGACGCAGCGTGTTGTCCACGTTGTATTCGAACATCTTGAACTGGCCCTTCTCATCGCAAATGGATTTCAGCCGGCTGGTTGAGGACTCATACGTGTACTGAATCTTTGATCCGTCGACGTATTCTTTTGCAGTGACGCGGCCCTGAACATCATAGTGCCACCGGGTCATCCTCCCCATGGCATCGGTCAATGCCGTGAGCGAGCCACAATCGCAATAATCAAAGCGGTTTGTCCTGAGTGCCGGATCAACACTTTGCACCAACTGACGAATGGCGTTGTACTCAAAACGGCTCTCGCGACCCTGCCGGTCGCGGCTCAAAACCCGATCCAAACGATCAAACGTGAACGCCGCAAACGTGCCATCCGGGTAGGTGACGTTGGTCACACGATTGAACAGATCATAGCCGTAGGTCAACAGGTACCCATCTACATCCGTTGCCGTGCGCACTCGGCCGAAGGTATCGTAGGCCAGCCGGATCGTATCATTCGTGCCCGGCAATGGCCCATCGATCGCCAGCAAGTAAGCGTTGGTGGCATACCGGAATGTCGTGATTTCGCCCCGCGGATTTTGGGTGGCCAAAAGTTGGCCGCGTGAGTTGAAGGTATTGGTCGTGGATTGTCCGGCGGCATCGCGAATCACGACAGGAAGATGATTGGTGCTGTAAATGACAGAGCTCAAAAGTTCGTTGGTATTGCCAACGCTCTGGCGAATCTCCAGCAAATCCACCAGGTTTGAGGCGTAGCGGAACGTCGTCTGGCGGCCCACGGGATCCGTGGAGTGCGTAATCCGTCCAAGCGCGTTGTAGCCGAACTGGTAAAGCTGCGTGGTTCCGTCATCCAAAACGCGGCCAACACGAGTCGGGCGGCTTGAATTACCCATGGACAATGTTCCGTAATAGGTAGCGGGTTGACCGGGATAGTTGAACCAGATGCGGCTCTCCAGTGGCCGCTTAAAACTCTCTATGATACCGACCGCGGATGTTAGATCCTGGCTGTGCAGCCAGTGATAAATCGTCGCCTTGGTGGCCACGTTGGGCCCTTCCGCGTACGCCTTCTTATCCCAATAGTAGGTGTTGCGGGCGTAGAGATAGTTGTTGGCGGCGTACATGCCTTTCGGAACAAGGGCAGGCAATTCGCCAACCGGCACGCCGAGAGCGGTGGACTGAGAATAAAGAATCTTTTCAGTTTCACCTTGTGGATCTGTTAAAAGCAACCAACGTTCTGCTGTCTTGCCGTTGTCACGGGAAAAAGTCCAGTTGCCGTATGGGGTGGTGAGGTTGCGGATGAATGCCGGATCCAACATGGCTCCAGCTGGGGCGTTATTGGTCGTCTCGTAGGTGAATTGGGAGTTTAAACCGATGACATCGGTAATGTTGGTCAAGCGTCCTTGCTCGTCGTAGGAGAAATGGGCGCTTCGTCCAAAGGGATCTTGCACTCGCGTTATGAGAAAAGGATGGGCCAGATTTGTGTAGCCCACCCTTGTGATCTGGCCAATCGCATCAGTGATGGCAACCACGCGGTCACTGGGATCATAGGTGATCGCAAGCTTGTTGCCGGTCGGATCAAAAAGTTCAGTAAGGAAAAGCCGGCTGGCCGGGCCTGTTGTAGGCGAGACGCTGGCTGCAAGCAGCCTCGGTCCCGTTGTCGTATGTCTGGGGTCTGTCTCTTCGCCCGCCTCTCTGGCAAATACTTTTCGCGTCCCATCGGGATAATCGAGTTCGACTCGTTGCTTGCTGATTTGGCGCAAGACGGTTTGGGTCTTTGGTTCGGGCCCGTGAGTGAACGGGCTATTGGGCAAGGCTTTGGAATAGATAAGGACTCCGCCTTCTTCTGTATGGTATTCCACCGAGCCCCCATCAAAGTTTCCATATAGGTAGCCCAGCCAATTGAAGGACCACCGCGGTCCCAAGTTGCTGAAATTGAAGATCGATGGCTGCCCCGATTCACGTTGATTGTAGGTGGCGAGAAATTGCACGGCAGGGCCGACGGGCGGTTGATAGCCCAATGGCACATCGCGAAGATTGAGGCTGACTGCAAGCAAATGGCCCGATGGGGAGGCCATTCCCATAGGTGACGCACTCGTTCCAGAAGTGCCGCAGCCTCCACCGTCGCGCAGGTCGCCTCCCGTAGTGGCACCACCGTCAATGCCACCGGTTATTCCCTTTCCCCAAATGGACGATCCCTCTGCCGATTGGACCTCGCGCCATCCGGTATGCAAGGGTCCGGACGGAATAAGAAAGTAGCCGCTGCCCTCCTCCTCCAGGGCTTCCGTGGTCAGTCGGACATCAGTCCGGAATGTTGGGTCCTGCACTACATAAGTGGAACCTTCCCGCCGAATAATGGCCGCGTAGTGACCCGCCTTCCAATGAATCACGGCGGGAACCACAAGAGGTGCCCCGGGTGACTTAAAAGCGATCTGGTAACGAAGCTTTAGCTCGGCCGAGAGGGTGCGTAGTTGGGTCAGGGAAAATCCGTTCGTGGTGGAACGTGATTCCATGATCGTTTGCCCCCCTGCAAGATTCGGATCTTGCGAAGCCAGAATTCGGTCGAGGGCTAGGGGACCGCAGCGAAAAGAAATGCCGGGTTCATTCTGCATCGATGTCAGCCCTTCGCGCGCCGCCACAATTTTTTCTCGGGCACTGCTGAGAATCGATCGGCTTTCCAGTTCAGGGAGCAAAGTTTCCAACCGCTTCATGCGCCCTAACTTCGCTGAGAGCAGCGCCAGCTCTGCCCCGGCGCGATCAGCCACAGATCGGCCAGTCGAGTCGATTTGACCTTTGGATAGTTCCCACGCCTGTTCCCACGCCACCAAAGCCCGGGAATAACGTCCGGACCGGTAAAGCTCGAATCCAAGATTGCACAAAAGTGAAGGGTTCCATTTCGAGCGGGGATGCCTTTCAATGTAGCCTAGCAGCCCGGAAACACGATTGGTCACAGCCTGAGATTTCCACCCACCCAATAACAGGCTCAGCTCTAAGTCTTCCCCAGCTCCGACACCGACTCCCACAGGGACCAATGGCTCCTCGCACGATCGGAAATCCGTTATCTGATTGTAGCTTGGGGGCTGAACCAGCGTAGCCGCGACAGCACCAATCGAGAAGGCCACAACAGCAAAGAGACTGATACGGAATTGTCTCTTGAAAGGTGCGTGACTTAGGGACATTTCCTTCAGCGCTGAGTTCATTGCAGGTTGGAGATTTTTGCTAGGATGACCGACATAGGGAGTAGTCCAGCCAATTTGCTAAGGAACTTACCCGCAATGTAATGCCGGGTAATTTCAGTATGCATTCAATCTGGCTTTAACCGCTTCTGCAAGTGAAATCCGGCGATGCAGGGATCCTTCGGGAACTCCTCTTTTCTCCAGTCCCTGGTGGTTTCTTTCTTGGTGATACTGTTTAGCGAAGCGAGACGTTGCTTCTCGCAAGGACTATTCTCGAAACATGATCATGTTGTCCAAACATGACTCGTGGATGTTACGAACATACTTCCTCGTCGCCCGTGACAGCTCCATCGATGGAGGGACAGTGGTTTCCTCTTCCTCCACAGCGCCTCATGGTCCTCGAGCACGCGCAAGACTTGAAGAGCGGACACTTTCACATGTTTGGCCGCTGGGGGGGGTGAAGGAGCCTACTTCCCTTCTAGGTCGAAATGGGGCTTCGCCAAGGTGGGCGTGCCCCCGGTCCACCGGGTCAGCCAGCTCTGGAACTCCCAGTTCCAGTAAATCGAGTTCTGGGGGGGCAACTGGCGCGCTGCTCCCGTGGCGAGATCGAGTGCAAACAACTCATCCGCAAGCAACTTCTCCCTTCTGAGGTAAACTCCTCGGTGATCGCTCCTTCGCGTCTGTTGACCTTATGGGATTCGCTGAGCGTCGGTGAAGCGCTTGGTTTTGGTCACCCTGATGAGATATTTTCGCTGCCATTTTCTGCATGGGCAAGCAATGATCCGGGAACTAATCGCCGCCAAACCAGCTATGAAGAGATTCCTGATCCTCGTCGTTTCCACCTTATCGCTCCTGCAGTTCGACGCCGGTGCGCAGTCGAAAAAGCTAAAGGTCTTCATCCTCGCCGGCCAGTCCAACATGGAGGGACATGCAGCAGTCAGCACGTTTGACTATATCGGCAAGGATCCGCTGACCGCGCCCCTTCTCAAGGAGATGCGCAATCCCGATGGAACCCCACGGGTATGTGACAGAGTCTGGATGTCCTATTTGACCGGGCCTTACGATGGCAGCGCAAATGGCGAGGGGCTGGGAAAATTGACCGCCGGCTTTGGCGAACGTGGCGATCAACCCACCAAGGATGGCGGCAAGATCGGTCCTGAGTTCACCTTCGGAATGTATATGGAGAAGGAGCTGAAGGAGCCCATTCTGATTATCAAGACCGCCTGGGGCGGCAGATCACTCAACACCGAATTCCGTCCGCCCAGTGCCGGGCCATACAAACTGCCCAAACAGATTCAGGAGGAGTGGGATAAGCATCCCCAGGGCGCCCACGGGATTCCCAAAGCCGAGGACCGGAAGGAGTGGCAGGAGAAAAAGGACGCCGCCTCGGGGGTGTTTTACCGAATGATGATCGACCATGTGAGAAAGGTACTGGCCGATCCCAAGCGGGTCTGCCCCGCCTACGATCCCACGGAGGGATACGAACTGGCCGGTTTTGTCTGGCTTCAGGGTTTTAACGACCTGGTCGATGGAACCACCTATCCCGGTCCCGACAAACCTGGCCGATTCGATGTGTATTCAGACCTGCTGGCCAAGTTCATTCGCGATGTTCGCAAAGACTTATCAGCCCCCAAGATGCCATTCGTGATCGGCGTGCTGGGAGTCGGCGGTGAGAGCGACAATCTGATTTTCCGCAAGGCCATGGCCGCACCGGCCGACATGCCTGAGTTCAAGGGTAATGTCGTTGCCGTTGAGACCGCTCCCTTCTGGGATCATGCCATCGCCGCCGCAGAACCCAAGCAGGACGAGTATAACAAGATCGTCGGCACGGCTCACCGATTGAAGAAAGACGGATCCTTCGACCGGGAATGGAAATGGGAGAATTACTGGAAACCGGTTGGCAAACCTCTGCCAGACGAACGCAACTGGCGTTTCGCTACGGTGGATGCCACCGAAAAGAAGGACACGTTGGAGAAATACACCGAAAGACGATTCCGTGACATCACGCTGCCGGCCGGGATGGAGAAATGGTACATGCCCGACTTCGATGACAGCAAATGGTCCGAGGGCAAGGCTCCCATCGGAAAGGGCATCTGGAAACACAGCGGAGTCACCTTGGACAAATTCCCCTCCACCTGGGGAGAAGGCGAATTCCTGCTGATGCGCACAACGTTTGAGGTGGAAGACCTCAACTTCGATTCGTATCGCATCGCGATTCTGGCCAGACAAGGGTTCCATGTCTATTTGAACGGACACAAGATCCACACCTACATCTGGTGGCAGGACTCTCCACGTTACGGTTCCATTGTCCTCAAACAACAACAGATCAAACATCTGAAGAAGGGGAAGAATGTGTTGGCGGCCTATGCCAATGACCAATATTCCGTGAAGTCTCCGGAGCGTTATGCGGCGATTGATCTGCGGATTGAGGGTATCACCCAAGCAGACCAGCAGAAGCTCGACCTCGCCTTAGAGGAAGTCCTTTCGCCCAAAGACAGGGAGGCTCTCAAAGGCGCTTCCAATGGCGGTTACCACTATTTTGGCAGTGCGAAGATCTTTGCCCAGATGGGCAAGGCATTTGCAGAGGCCTTGCTGCCTTTCCAGAAATAAGCCGAAGTGTCTCCACACCTCTCACAATACCTTCATTTCAACTGATTCGGTTCGTTCGAACTTTCGAACATTACGAGGACGTCTCCTCAAGCACTTGACGCTTTTCATGTCACACGCCGCTCTCGGTGCTTAATGAATAAGGTGTGAGGCTGTAAGCAGTCTAGCAACTGTTCCACAGACTGGATCCGGCCGGCACGCATCAGACACAAATCACGGAGATCGATATGAACACATCCATTCTTAATCACGTCGCGCTGGGTCGCAGCATCCGGCAGAACATCCTGGCCGTCCTGCTGCTGCTGGGGGTTGTCCATGTTCATGCGCAGAGAGTCGGGGGCATCGTCATCCAGCCGCCCCCCCTCCCGCCAACTCCCACGGTGACGGTTTCGAGGACCGACTATGCACAGACCACCCGCTGGAGTATACGCTGGTCGGGCGGGACCATTGAGACGGACAACAACCACCACCTGCGGGAAGTCTTCAGTACCATCACCGGGGCCGTCAACAGCACGGCCTTCCTCAACAACACCGGACCAGCTGCGACCGCGAACGCGGACATGCTTCTGTGGGGATACCTGCGCGCCACGTCGGAATCCCCGTTCCTGGACTATGAGGATCATCTCCGCGACACCCTGTTTCGGTTGTCCACCTGGACTCCCGGCATGCTTACGGATGCAACCGTGGACAACCCCGGTGCATTCGCCTTCGGGTTCGAGTGGGGATTTTTCGGACCGGCTGTCACTGAGACGCCGCCCTATGAACAGGGGGACATTTACCTCTTCAAGACGGACCGTGCACTGCCCAAGTATGGCGCAGTCGAGATCCGCAAATGGGGTGGAGCGGGGGATACCATCATCAACGTGGTGGTACGCAAGTAACGCGAGTGGGCGATGGGCCGGGAGCAGACAGCGAGTGAACGCGGCCCTGCGGACGGGATGATGCACGCGGAGGCGGGAGGTCGGGTGGGTTTTCACGAAACCATCCGCCGCCCGCCTCCGCCCGATTTTCAAACCCGCGCGCCAGCGGTGGGACGCAGGTGTTTGCAATGACTAATGACCCCTCCCGATTCGGTTCGTTCGAGTTTTCGGACAATACGGGAGGATTTCCCCCTTCCTTCGACAACTGCTCCCGGGTACGCCCCGGATCCATCGCCGCTAAAAGCGAGGATTGCATTGCAGCGAGAAATCCAGGATAGTCCATGCTCGTACTGGAATCATTCGGTCAAGTTTCAGAGGCGTTATGTTCAAGTCAGAATCTGTCGTTGAGGGGTTCGTGCGGTCTGTATCTTCCACCCTTTTTTGGGGTGTAAACGCAACGGGAGGTTGGAGGACTCCAAAGAAGAGCTTGGAGTTTCGACCTTCCGTGTCAGGACTCCGGACATCTCCACCGAGAAAGCCCACGAGAAGACACCCTCTCCTCGGCATAGTTCTTGGGCTCCTAGCGCGCGCGATGTGCGTAGGCGATACAGCGGCTGCGGATTGGACCTTGCATGAAGTGCCAGCCGAAGAAGATCAGGTGTCGGATCCTGATGGAAGTGCCTGGCGTTTTACAGCGGTGGCCATCTCTGCAGATGGGACGAAACTAGTCGCGGTAACGGGGGGCAATTTGAGTGGCGGCCCGATCTGCGTATCCACCAACTCCGCTCAAACTTGGAGGGTGACCAGCGCTCCACTTCTCTATTGGACTTCAGTAGCCAGTTCTGCGGATGGAGCCAAATTGGTAGCCAGCGGGGGCGATGCAAATAATGGCTCCGGAGGGATTTTTATTTCCGCTGATTCAGGAGGGACTTGGAAACGATCGGCTCCATTCACGGCTGCCTTGGCAAGTTCCGCGAACGGAACCCACCTGGTTGCCGTCAAATACCCGGAAAGCAGCGGACCCTATCCTTCGGGAATCTACCTTTCACACGATTCCGGTGCCAGCTGGCATGCGCCCGCTGATCCTGTAGCGAAGAATTATTGGAAGGCGGTCACTTCGTCCGCCGATGGCAAGCGATTGGCGGCCATCGGAACGGAGGACATCGGCGAACAGAGCTTTCGCATTTATACCTCGAGTGATTCTGGAACAAGCTGGACTAAATGCAATGTCGCTGCAGGAGGATTTACAGGCATCGCCTCCTCGGCAGATGGGCTGAGATTGGTGGCTATTGCCGCATTCCCCAGCCAACTCTACACGAGCACCGATGGAGGAGTTTCCTGGATACTGCAATCGGCCGCCCCGCAGGAGGAGTGGAATACCGTGGCTTCTTCCGCGGACGGGAAGCGACTCGTTGCCGGCGGATCAGCATTCCAAGGGCAACTGTACACTTCAACCGATGGTGGGTTGATATGGCTTTCGATCAACAACGCTCCGACCTTGGGTGGGCATCCGGTGGGATGGTTGGGTGTCGCAGCTTCTGCAGATGGCCGGTTTATGGTCGCTCTTCCGAGTCACATCACCGGCATCTACACGCTCAGCTCTCCGATCGTGGAAGTCGCGGCTTTAGAAGTGACACAGGTGATTCAAGATTGGAATCAAACCATCCCACTCATCACAGGGAAGGAAACGTACATGCGCGCCCATCTGCAACTGCCCAGGACCAACGCAGGTCCCGCAACAGTATCGGGAGCGAAACTGTACGGGAGTAGCTCAAGCGGTCCATTGCCAGGCTCACCTTTGACTCCCATCAACCGAGGAGGCTCGCTCACTGTAGTCAATGTAACGAATGCGGCCAGCCCTCCCATTCGTAGGCAGATGACCAATACCCTCAATTTTCGTTTGCCCCCTGAATGGTCCGTCGGGACCGTCCGGCTCCAGTTGGTTTGGACCAACGACGGCGGACTCCTCATACCAGTCAACGTCGTCCCTTCCGATTCCGCAGTCACCGTAAACTTCATCAACCCTCAAACGCCTCGGGTGAAGTTTTTCACCGTCAATTGGACGAACACCTCGGGCAACGTTCAGTCCGTCAATACGGCCACGCTCAAAGACCTAGCGCATCGACTGCGCTCTTGCTACCCCGTGGCAGAGGTGGACTGGACCCTCGGCGCACTGGACTGGCCAACCCGAGGGCGCCCCTCGACCGGCGACGTCAACACTAGGCTCGCGTTATTGCGAACCCTCGACGCGAGCGCGGATACCAACACGGCTCGACCTCTCGGCAATCGAGTGTACTACGGTGCGATGCTGCAAAATCGAATCTTGGGAGAAGCCGAAAGCATTCCGGGCTTCATTGCCTCAGGCTGCCTTCCGCCAAATCCATTTACCATAGGACGTCACACGCATACTCACGAAATTGGTCATTGCCTGGGGCGTAACCATGACGTGAGCCAATCGCTTTTTGGCACCGTGAGCGACACCACAGGAACCTACGCACGAGGTCGATGCGGGGAAGCGGGAGATCTGAATTTCGTTTATCCTTTGTTTGAGACTTTGAATGGCGCCCAAGTCCCAGCACTGGGGCCTCTTGCTCAAGGAGACAACGCGCTGATTTACGGCCTGGACACGCTGGCGCTCAAACAAGCCCCTGCGATCAACCCAGTATTGGACCCAACAAAATACTTTGACTTCATGGGGTACTGCAGCGTTGCTCCTCTTGATTTCTGGCCTTCATCGTTCACCTACACGAACCTGCTGAGCGCGGTTCATTCCACCTTCGGCCCTGTGACGATTCAACCCAGCGCGCTGGGGGTAGTTGAAGGACCGATTTTGCTGGTACGAGGCACTGTCGATTTCAGTACGGATACTGCGGAATTTCTCCCGTTCGTCACCGTCCGTCCACAAGTCCCACTGCCAGGTCCTTTGCCTGGCACTTCGTTTACTCTGCTGGCATTCGACAGTGCGCACAAAGTTCTTCAGACTGTGAACTTCTCCCTGCCAAAAAGCATTACGGAGTTTGATGATCCGTCTCAGAGAGCGCATTTCATTATTCCGATCCCTCACAGCGTCGCACTCCGCTCCGTCGAGCTCTGGCATGGCAACCATCTCATGGCCACAGGAACCTCAAGTGCGCACTCTCCCACGGTAGTATTGACCTCGCCCAAGGGAGGCGAATCGTTTAACCAAAGCCCTGTGAGCATTCGATGGATCGGAAACGACCCGGATGGCGATGCCTTGACCTACACCATTCAATACAGTGCCGACAACGGGTCAACTTGGCAGGCGCTGAACACGGATTCGGAAGCAGACAGCCTCCAGGTCGATAGCAAAACCCTCACCGCAACGACCAAAGGATTGATGCGTGTTTTGGTGAGTGACGGTTTCAATACGGGGATCGCGCAAACCGCCACTCCATTTACGATCAAGCCGCATCCCCCGGAACTGAGCGTGAGTAGTCCGCTAGAGGGCGCCATTTTTGAGAGCGACGAACAAGTCTTTCTGGAGGCAGAAGCGTACGACAGCAATGGTGGCTCATCGAAGGCAACCCACATTCATTGGGTTTCCAGTTTGGATGGACCGCTTGGAGAAGGGACTGTTCTTCATTTTCCTGCCACCAGATTAACCCAGGGCTACCACACGCTTTCCCTGACCGCGACCAACGACGCCGGGTTGAGCGCGAACACCTCTGTGAACATTGTCGTTCTTTCGCAACCGCAACCCGAGCTACGGATGTTTTTGGTCGACGGTCAGATTTACCTAGCTTGGCCAAATTCCTACGAAGATCTTTATGCGCTTGAGGGCAGCTCAGATCTGAGCGCGGGATGGGCAGTGATCACGACGGAAGCGATCGTAGCGAATGATCTTCAGTATGTGGGCATTGATCTGTCTTCAGGCATGAAGTTCTTTCGACTGAGGCTTCGACAGCGCTAAAGAGACGACTGACCCGATTCCAAAAGGCGGTTTGCAGATCTACTGGAAACGTCCAGCCAACTGCATTGGGCTGACCCGGGGTTTCGAAGCCGAGGGATTTGAGGAATCAGCAGGCAGGCCGTGGGGCTTTCTTGCGAGAGGGCCGAGTTCGGCGACTCTTTTGGCTGGCCGAGCGCCGCGGTTTCTTGCCTGCGCCAAATTCCGTCAGGCCCGGCTCCAATGAATCACTCGGGCGGCCCAACCCAACAAGATGGCCCTTCTTCCCATTTGTTGTGAGTTCAGCGAATAGTAAATTGGTCTGCGAGGCGCAATGCGTAGATCTCACCGTAGCTCTGGGGGCCGTTTGGAATGAGGGGCCACTCATCGCCTTGGCCAGCGCATTCGGACGTAAATACCAGCCAATCACCATCCGGGGAGTATTGTACGTGACTGTCATGACCGGGATCATCGGTGATGCGCCGCAGCTCGCCGGCCGCGCCGTCAGGGGCGAGCCGTAGTGTGACGATGTCCATCGAGCGGTAGTTCCCCGTAGTGTCCACAGCTTCTAACGAGGCGATTTTCACGCGGCATCTCGGTAATAATAACGCAGTCGTCCGCCGAGTCGCCGACGTGAACGAACAGTGCGGGTCTGTGGAAACTCCGCAAACTCAGGCCGGATGATTTGGTCGTCGATCCCCTGGTGGTTTCGTTCCTGATGATAATGTTCAACGAACGGAGAAACCGCTTATCGCAAGGACGTGATTACGAACCAACCCCGTCGGCGTCCACAGCTCGGCCGTGAAGAAGTCGGTCGCGGCTATGACATCTCAATAACTTCTTAAGAACTCCTTCCACGTCATTCCGTTCGGGCCTACTGGCGCTGGGTGCAAGCCGGCCTCTCGGAGGCTTCTGGCAATCGTCTCGCGTCCAACTTCAAGTCTCGAGTTGGTCAAAGCTTCCTCGATGCGGGGTGTAAGTCCGGCGAACGATTCTCCCGTGCCATCTTCAAGATCAGTTCTTTCAAATTGCCAGCGGTCGGAGGCCAATCTGCACCGCAGTTCTTGGTCTCGTCGTGGTCCTAGGCTATTAACCGACGATGCCCGGCGAGCGCGACCGCAAGCAATCTACCGGTTGAATCAATTGACATTCTGGGTTTTTGCCCGAATATGTTAACACTCCTGCCTTATGAGCCGGATCACCAGCTCGGTGCCGGCGCAGTTCCCGATTCTCATCAGATTAAAGTATGACGTTTTTAGTCTGTTCTTTTTCCTCGCCCTATGTCCGTCGCGAAAGGCCCGGTTTCACTCCTGGCGTTAACCCGGCCATGATCAGCTTCACCCACACTACGCCCCGCAAGTGCGGCTGGCACCCTTGGTCGGTTGCAGAAATGGTCTACAAGTGGATCATCATCGGTGGGACGTGGGCCGACATACGGGCGATGCACCCAGATTTGCCGTATGGGTTCGAGGAGCCCTCTGCGCTGCAGAACATCGCGCGGGGCGCCGCCACGATTTCGCTCCTGTGGGCCAACAGAGAGCCCCACGCGAACCTGCAACAGGGCAGCACCGCCGTTGCCTCGATGGTCTGGAGTGACACGAGCTGTTCGATCGCCCGGGGCGTTCCGAGCAATGTCGTTCAACAAGCTGTGAAGGCCAGCCTTCGTTCGGTACGCCTGCACTGGTCGAGAAGCCGCCCTTCCATGTGTGATCCTCGAGTTCCTCCGGCTCCCTATATCTCCTAAAAATGCGAACAACCATTTCCCACCTTTGGTTTAACTGCGCCGTGTCTTTTACGATCCTTCTCAGCAGCCTTGCTCCAGTTTCGGTTTCTGCCCAGTCCTATGCGACATTGCGGAGATTTCTGAGCGGCAACGGAGTCGGAATCGAGAGCGGATTGACGTTCAGCGAGGGCACGCTCTACGGCGTCGGCGAAACGATTTACAAGATGAGCACCAACGGGAGCGACTTCTCCGTGGTTCACTCCTTCTCGGGCGGTAGCGAAGGAGAAGTGCCGGTCGGGCGGGTCGTAGTTTCCGGCGGCACGATATACGGGGTAACAACGCGTGGTGGCACCAATCTCAGCAATTTTCGCGGGGGTGATGGCATTCTCTATCGGATCGACACCAGTGGGAGCAATTTCTCCGTGCTGCGACGCCTGAATGGGAGGGTTCGGGACGGATACCAACCGAGATTCGGCATGGTTCTCGCCGAAGGCATGCTCTACGGCACAACCTCCGGCGGCGGCGCGTCTGACAGTGGAACGATATTTAGGATCAGTACGAATGGAAACGGCTATCAGAATATTCACTCGTTCAAGCCTGCCACCGAGGGCTCGCAACCCCAGACGGAATTGACCATTATTGGGAACAGGTTGTTTGGCACCACGTCCTTTGGCGGTTATGGCCAGCCCAATGGGGGAATGTTGTTCAAACTCGGCCTCGATGGGTCCGGCTTCTCAGTCCTTTACACCTTCACGAATCTGTTCTCGGTTTTTAACGAAGCCGTGAACGGTCTAACTTTGGTCGGCAATTCGCTTTACGGAGTGGGCTACGATTACCACCTCTCCAAGTCTAGCGTTTACAAAATCAACACTGACGGATCGGGCTTCCAGATCATCAGCCAACTGCCGTCTGAATTCACCTTTTCCGGGGTCCTCACCTGGACTGGATCGCAGCTTTTAGCTGCATGGTATGGCTCTGATTCCTCAGGGGGAATAGTGCAGGTGCCGACGAACGGCACCGGTTACCGGGTGGTGAAAGCATTTATCTCGAATACGAGCAACCGGGTCGTGGACTGGCTCTGGGCAGGTTCGATGGTCTATGGGAACGCGTTCAACACCGAGAACAATACCGGGACTCTGTTCAGCCTCGATGTGAGTCCTCGACTTGCGAGCTTCGTCGTCGGAACCGAGCTCACCGTCACCTGGCCACGCTACGCGCAGGATTTTCAGTTGGAACAAAGCTCTGGGCTCATTTCATCCTTGTGGAACCGTGTATCCGCAGTGCCTCTCGATAATGGCACCAATTTGCTAATCACGCTTCCCGTTCCGTCGTCATCGGGTGGCATCTTCCACCGGTTGCACCAGCCCTGACGGTGGAACGAGTAGGGAATTCACGTTTCCTCGGAAACCAGCGGACACTGCTAAACACTCCCTTGCCCTTTGGGATGTTTGCCTTCGATTCCTGACGATTTGGTCGGTAGTTGGCACTCCCGCGCGCATAATCGCCTTCACAATTGCGTCGCATTGATTACCCATGTCATCAGATTCTGAGATCATTGCTTTAATGGGTACAGGTCGGCTTAATTTTCAATTCCAAGGGAGCAATCCTGCTTATCGGGTTTGGGAGCTACACCATGCCTCCGGACCTTCCTTTCCGATCTGATAGAGCGCTGTCGCTACCAACGGTGTGATACTATCCACATTCACCTCAGCCCGATTTGCAATCTCATGGCTCAGAAGCGAGAGGAGTTCGCAAGTCGAGAGATTCTGATTGTTCTGCAAGGTATGTGACAGCTCGGAGTGGGCATAAGCGCGGGTGCAAATGAGGGCAAAGAGTTCGGATTTTACCAGCCACCACTGATTTGGTTCTCGGCCACGCAGGTCCGAACCCGCAGTGCTACTAAGGGTGAGCTGCCGATTGAGGGCTTCGCCCAAGGACTCGCACGAATACTTATCGGCCTCCAATAGTTCCAAGATTGGAACGGCTTCCATTAATTCAGCACAGTTAATCGGAGGTAGCTTTTGCATGCCAGTGCCACATCAGGAACGCGATGTTGATTACGAAAAGTCACTCGAAGTCAGAAATTGAGCGATGGTAGCGTCAGAGCATTTTTTTGTAGGAGCTCTTGGCGGCACTCCAGCCGGTATGGTTTTTGAAGGGTAGCGAAACTGTGCAATTCGCAGCTAACCCCAGGCAGAGTACCTGACATGCGTATGACGAGCACCGAGGGCCCCTGGCCCGCACGCGCCGGGTGAGTTCTGCCCCTGAAAGACTGGGTAAGGAGTAAGCAGGAATCATTGGATCGTCCGAATTCTCACGGAATACAGTCCAACCCGGTTCACCCTCGGCAGCCCAAGTGCCGCCATGTCCCACTTCCTGTATCCCATCAACTACCAGCCCGCCGCGAAGAGAATCGTCTTCGACCATCAGAATTCTCGATCTTCGATCGGCGACTGTAGTCCGGAGGGGCATGTATCGATTCGGCTTAGCTTGGACTGTGCCAAGCTTTTTACAGGCCTCATGGCGCGCGCCCATTTTGACGAAGCGGCATTTCTAGCCATTTGGCATTGGCTCCGACCGTTCCCCGAAGCCTGGGATTACCGACGGCCGGATGAGGTGGATGACCCCCGGATGCCTACTTGATCTGGGACCTGCTTCATCACGAATGCACGGAGTGTCACCGAGATTCGTCGCCCCGTTTGGCTGCGGGAAACAGGGACTCCGTGGGTCCAATCCAGGTTGGTTTGGAATGGCATCACGAAGACGGTACCGTCGCGTGAGGCGAATCGGTGGGTCACGCCCGGTCTTTTCCAGGGCTTCAGTTGGAAGCTTCGTTCCTCCCCATGGCTGATGGTCACGATGGGGGATCCCTTGATAAGATTCGATCGGCTATCTCGATGC
The DNA here is from genome assembly GCA_016793885.1 of Verrucomicrobiales bacterium. Classification (NCBI taxonomy): domain Bacteria; kingdom Pseudomonadati; phylum Verrucomicrobiota; class Verrucomicrobiia; order Verrucomicrobiales; species Verrucomicrobiales bacterium. Next base: position 16,325 of record JAEUHE010000241.1, on the reverse strand, counting down.
TGGCCAATGTAGTGACCCAGAGCGCCGTCGTACCAATTAAGAAGCAGTCCGTTCAAGCGGTCATCGGTGGTCTCCTTAGCCCAGGTGAGGAACGGAAGCAGAAGCTCTGGGACTGGAAGTGCCACACTCGTCTGTCCGCTGAAGCGATAGTCCGCGCCGTAGGCTTGCTGCTTGCGTGGGATCTCCTGAGGCCGCCCAAACATGAGCACCGTCTGGCTCGCATCAGGCTTGAGGTTCCACAGCGCTTCGAATTGTGTCGCCGACAGCCGCAGCGGATCCGGCAGCGCTCCTACCCAAAGCACGTTCCCATCGTTCAGCGAATGACTCGCAAAACCGTGGCGCTCTAACATCCGATGCATAGCCGCTTCAACCTAGCCGCACCCGCAGCGAGCACAACCCGCTATCTGCATCCACTGGGCTTAAGCTAAGTTCTCCCTCCTCAAAAGCAGGAAGCCCTTGGGAAAGTCCAGCTGTTCGAATGATCGGGCACTACGCGCTGGACTGACGCTGGACTCTGAGTGAGTGATGCTTGGCTACTCACTGGACTAGCGCTTGTCTTATCACGATACGGCTTTTGAGCCCATCATCACTGTCGTTCGCGTTACGGTGTTTGCGCGTCGATTGAACTTCAATCCTGATGGTGGATGTGAAAGAGTCCGCAGGTGGTTGAGCCCGATCAAAACTGGGAATACTGGCTGGAGCGACTCTACGACCTGAGGCGTGACAAAAGAGGGTCGCACGAGCGACCGCACAAGCCGGTCCTAATCCTCAGCATTCTCGATCTGTTGGATCGAGGCATCATTCAGCAGAATGAGGTGCGCCTGAGCGAGGAGCTTATCGAGACGTTCAAACGCTACTTCGCCGTCGTGAGAAGGAGCAACGACCAGCCAACCATTCAGAACCCCTTCTATCACCTCAGCGGCGATGGTTTCTGGAAGCTCGTGCCTCTCCCGGGCCATCCACAGCCTTATCAACCAGGGGCAACCTCCGGCTCGCCGAGTGTGGCTCAGCTGCGGCAGCGCGTTAGCCACGGCCGGTTCGAAGAGGGCTTTTGGACACTCGCCGCAACACCCGTATCGCGTCATCAACTCCGCGAGGCTCTGATCGCTCGGTATTTTCCTGAGAGTCGCGAGAAACTCGCCGCGATTGTGGTGCAGGGGCCTTCCAACGAGCCGAACCTGGCCCTCAGGGAGAAGCTGCCTCCCACACCCGCCCGAGATGCGGCCTTTAGACGGACGGTCTTGGAGATTTACGATCATCGCTGCGCCGCCTGTGGCATTCGAGTTCTGCTGGATCACACCATGTCACTCGTGGAAGCGGCCCACCTGATTCCCTTCGGCGAGAGTCTCAACGACAAGCCGACCAATGGCATTGCCCTCTGTCCGAATCATCATTGGGCCATGGACCGCCACTTGATCGCACCCTGCCCCGACGATCAGCATCGAGCGGGAATCTGGGAGATCAACGGAAAGCGCTTGGATGATCGGATTGAAGGCCAGCGGGATCTGATCACCTTGAAAGGAAAGAGAGTGATTGCACCCAAGGAGGCAAAATTCTATCCAGCGCTCGAAAGCTTACGCTGGCGAAGCGAACATCTGGTCACGAAGTATCTATGACCCATGATCCGAAGCACGACCAGGACCCGCACCTGGGGAGTCCATTGGTCTTACCCGTTTTCGGCTCCATCGAACCCGAACGCATTCTCGCGACGGACGATATCTTCGCGGTGATCCTCGACAAGTATCCCGTCTCTCCTGGTCATACCCTCATCATCCCTCGGCGAGCCGTGTCCCGTTTCGCAGATCTGAGTGCCGAGGAGCGTGCCCGGCTACTGGATTGGTTCGCCTGGGTGCAAGAAGCGCTCACTCGTCGGAGCCCGAAGCCAGACGGTTTAAACTTTGGGTTGAACGACGGTCCTGCGGCCGGACAGACCATGCCCCAGCTCCACTTCCACGTGATTCCCAGATACGTCGGCGATGTTCCCGATCCGCGCGGCGGCATCCGTTGGGTCGTGCCTTCCAAAGCGAAGTATTGGTAGGGATGCAGTCTGTGATTGCATCCACTTCACGGAGGTGCAAACTCCTAAAACCCATCTAGTTCAGTGCAAATGGGTAAGAGCGAACGTTCGTAAGCGGTTGAGGGATATTCTCCACTTTGATGGGTGAGGATTTGCTGGCATGAGAATCGGAAAATCTGAGAATTCGGCGATCTCCACAACGGCGTCGCCACCATCGAACTTGCCGTCGCCGGCCAAGGCAGATCGACACTGAGAACTGACCGCTACGCTCCTCAACAGCGCCATGCCCGATACGCCCGAACGAGTCGCCCGCCAGCAGATCGACGCGCAGCTCAGCGCGTGCGGGTGGGTCGTCCAGGATTACAAGTCAGCGGACTTCTCGGCCGGCCGCGGAATCGCGCTTCGGGAAGTCCCCCTCACGACCGGTCCGTGCGATTACCTGCTGCTGGTGGACCGCAAAGCCCTCGGCGTGATCGAGGCCAAGAAGCAAGGTGCCACACTCTCGACGGTTGCCGAGCAATCCGCCCGCTACGCCAACAGCCTACCTGACTTCCTCGCCGCCGGTCTTACGAGCCCGCTGCCATTCCTATACGAATCCACCGGCGTCGAAACCTTCTTTCGCGACGAACGTGATCCTGCGCCTCGCTCGCGCCGTGTCTTCACGTTCCATCGACCCGAGACACTGGCCGAGTGGGCCGCCGAACTAGACACGCTGCGCGCCCGGTTGAAGGCGATGCCGAGTGCCCATCCGCTCGCTACCCTGGGCATGCGTGACTGCCAGATCGAAGCCATCACCGGACTGGAGCAATCCTTTGCCGAAGATCGCCCGCGCGCACTCATCCACATGGCAACCGGCGCAGGCAAGACGTTCACCGCCTGCGCGTTCACCTATCGTCTCATCAAATATGCCAAGGCGCGCCGCGTTCTCTTCCTCGTGGACCGCGCGAACCTCGGCGAGCAAGCCCGGGACGAGTTCCACGCCTATCGCACTCCGGACACCGGCCGCCTCTTCACGGAACTCTACAACGTGCAGCACCTCACCTCGCCACACCTCGACGACGTGTGCCGGGTCACCATCTGCACCATCCAGCGGCTTTACTCGATCCTACGCGGAGAGGAACTTGCGGAGGGCACCGATGAGCTCTCCGGTGCGGAACTCGCCGCCGCGCTCGGTGTCACGCGCACTCGCGATATCTCCTACAATTCCGCCGTCCCGATTGAGAAGTTCGACTTCATCGTCACCGACGAGTGCCATCGCTCCATCTACAATCTCTGGCGCCAAGTGCTCGAATACTTTGACGCCTCGCTTATCGGCCTCACTGCTACGCCCGCGCCGCAAACGATCGCCTACTTTCACCAAAACCGTGTCGCGGAATACAACCACGAGCGTGCGGTCACCGATGGTGTGAATGTCGGCTACGATGTCTATCGCATCAAAACCAAGGTCACCGAGGCCGGCGGGAAAGTGGACAAGGGTTTCCTGATCGACCACCGCAGCAAAGCTTCGCGCAAGGCCCGGCAAGAGGTTCTTGCCGATGATCTCGACTACACGCCCGCCGACCTTGACCGCTCGGTCGTCGTGCCTGACCAGATCCGCACCATCCTGCGCACCTACCGCGATGTCGTGCAGGCCGAACTGTTCCCGAGCCGCACCCTAGTGCCGAAGACACTCATCTTCGCCAAGGACGACTCCCACGCAGAGGATATCGTCCACCTCTGCCGCGAGGTCTTTGGCAAGGGCAACGACTTCTGCAAGAAGATCACCTACCAGGCGAAGCATCCCGTCACCGGCAAGCCCGCCAAGTCTAAGGAACTCATCCGCGAATTCTGCCTCTCTACCACACTCCGCATCGCGGTCACGGTGGACATGATCGCCACGGGCACCGACATCAAGCCGCTCGAGGTTCTCATCTTCCTACGGGACGTCCGCAGCCGCGTCTATTTTGAGCAGATGAAAGGCCGCGGTACCCGGGTGCTCTCCTCCACTGATCTGCAATCGGTCTCCGGCGAAGACGCCCGCGCCAAAACCCGCTTTATCATCGTGGATGCCGTCGGCGTGTGCGAAAGCGACAAGACCGAATCCCGCCCGCTCGACCGCCAGCCCACCGTGCCCCTCAAGACGTTACTCCAGCGCGTCCTGTTCCCCGGTGGCCGCGATGAGGACACCCTCACCACTCTTGCCGCGCGCCTCGCCCGGTTGGACCGTGAGCTCGAGCCCACCCAGCGCCAACAGATCGTCACCGCCTCTGGAGGCCACACCCCCGCCACACTCGCCGGTGCGCTGCTTCGCGCGTTTGATCCCGACGCCATTGCTGAACGCGCCACCGGGAAACAGGGAGCCTCACCCGATGAAGTTGCGCCCGAGAAATACGAGGCGACCAGGCAAGAACTGATCGCAACCGCCTGCGCGCCCTTCGATAAACCGGCACTTCGCCAGACCCTCGAAACCTTGAAGCAGGAAACCGAGCAAGCCCTCGACATCTACACTCCCGACGAAGTGCTCGAACAGGGCTTCGACGCCGCCGCCAAGGCTAAAGCTGCCGGCCTCGTCCAGGCCTTTCGTGATTACCTGACGCAGAACCAAGCCCAGATCGACGCCCTTCAAATTCTCTACAGCCGACCCTTCAAACAGCGTCTTACGGAGCCCATGCTCAAGGACTTAGAAAAGAAACTGCGCGACACCCATGCCGCCTGGACTGAGGATCGCCTCTGGGACGCCTTCGCTGTCACCGTTCCCGGTCAGGTAAAGGGACGGTCGCAGGCCGGCCGCTTCGCTGACTTGGTCGCACTGGTCCGGTTCGCCCTCGAGCAACAACCAGTTCTTACCCCCTTTGCCGATTCGGTGAGCGAGCGCTTTCATGAATGGCTTATGGACAAAGCCAAGGTCGGCGCTGTTTTCACCCCCGAGCAGCTCGCTTGGCTGGGCCTCATCCGCGACCACATCGCCACCAGCCTGAGCATCGACCCCGAGGATTTCGAATACACGCCCTTCGGCGAGCGCGGCGGTCTGGGTAAAGCACACCAACTCTTCGGCGAGCAACTACCCAAACTGCTCGAAGAACTCAACACCACCCTTGCCGCATGAGTAAACCGGTCAAGAAAAGTAAACCCACCTCACCCGCTTCCCGCCGCGACTACTCCAGCTTGGTCAGCGGTGTCAGTGAGTTGCTGGACGCCGCACGTCGTGCGAGTGTGCGCACCGTCAACGCGTTCATGACGGCCACCTACTGGGAAGTGGGCCGGCGTATCGTGGAGTTTGAGCAGGGTGGCGAGAACCGGGCGGAATATGGCAAAGAACTGTTGAAGCGCCTGGCCGAAGATCTTACTGCGCGTCATGGTCGGGGGTTTTCCGTCGATAACCTTGAGAACATGCGCCTTCTCTACGGTGTCTGCGGCGCGCAAGAGATATCCGAGACACTGTCTAGGAAATTGGGAACCAGCATTCCGACGCCGTCCGGCACGGAGATGATTTCCGAGACAGCGTCTCGGAAATCCCAGACGCCCTCGAGAAAATCGCCTGCCTTGCCATTTAGCTTGGCCGACCTTGCCCGAGCCTTCCCTCTCCCTTGGTCACACTACGTCCTCTTAGTTCGCCGCAGCCGCTCGCCCGAAGCCTTCGCCTTTTACCACACCGAGGCCCTGCGCGGCGGCTGGTCCGTACGCCAATTGGCGCGGCAGATGGACAGCCAGTTCTACGAACGCACCGCCCTCTCGCGCAACAAAGTCGCTATGCTCGCCAATGGCGCGAAGCCTCAGCCCGGCGACGCCGTCAGCGCCGACGAGGAAATCCGCCATCCGCTCGTCCTGGAATTTCTTGGCCTGCGGGACGAATACTCCGAGACCGACCTGGAAGACGCCCTCATCCGCCACCTTGAAACCTTCCTGCTCGAACTCGGCAACGACTTCGCCTTCGTGGGTCGCCAAAGACGTCTGCGCATCGACGACGAATGGTATCGCGTGGACTTGCTCTTCTTCCACCGCCGCCTGCGCTGCCTCGTCATCTTCGACCTCAAGCTGGGCCGCTTTACCCACGCCGACGCCGGGCAGATGCACGTCTATTTGAATTATGCCCGAGAACACTGGGTGCAACCCGGAGAGAACCCGCCCGTCGGCGTCATCCTCTGCTCCGGGAAAGGCGAAGCGCTCGTGCGCTACGCCACTGACACACTGCCCACCAAAATGCTCATCCGCGAATACCTCACCGCGCTACCAAATGAAAAGGTCCTCGCCGCCGAGCTCGAAAACACGCGCAAACAACTGGAGTCGCGGAAATGAGTGCGAAGCCCGACACCGCAGTTCAAGGTGGCAACGGCGTCCCGCCGCTGAATGCAGCAGGCCGCAAGCGGCGGGACGCCGCTTCCATTCTGGGTCAAGCATCCCAAAACACGTCGAGCCCTGAAGGGGCGAAACAAGGCGGCGAACTCCCGCACGGCTGGTCAGAGCAAAGAATCGAACAGCTCTTCGCTCCGCTAGAAGACGGACGCACGTTGCACCAAGGCTGGAGTCCGCAATGCGACAAGATCCCTTCGCCATCGGAGGACGTTTGGGGCGTGCTGAAAACAACTTCGATTCAAGCCGGTGAGTTTCGGCCCGAGCACAACAAACTCCTTCCGCCGGGTCTTGAGCCGCGTCCGATGATTGAAGTCAAAGAGGGCGACATTCTCCTGACATGCGCCGGGCCGCGTGTGCGATGCGGTGTTTCCTGCCTCGTCAGGCAAACTCGCAAGCGGCTGATGATGTCCGGCAAGATGTATCGCTTCCGGGTTAATCCAGAAGAACACGATGCGCGTTACATCGAAGCTTTTCTCCAAACCGAACGCGCGCGCAGAGCCATCGACAAGATGAAAACGGGCAGCAGCGACAGCGGCTTGAACCTGACGCACGAGCGCTTTCGGCAATTGCCCGTTCCCGTTCCCGCGACGGTCGACGAACAGCGGCGGATTGTAGCGGAGATTGAGAAGCAATTCACGCGTCTGGAGGCGGGGGTGGCAGCGTTGCGGCGGGTGCAGGCCAACCTCAAACGCTACCGCGCCGCCGTCCTCAAAGCCGCTTGCGAAGGCCGCCTCGTCCCCACCGAAGCCGAACTCGCCCGCTCCAAACGCTCAAACAAGAACGGGCAACCTGCTTACGAAACCGGCGAAGCCCTCCTCGCCCGCATCCTCACCGAGCGGCGCCAAAACTGGCTTGCGCGCCAAAGCCTTGGACAAGGTGGGAAAGGAGGTGTCCAATACAAAGAACCGGCCGAACCGGACAGTAAAGTACACCAAGAGCTCCCGGAAGGGTGGGCAACGTGTTCAGTCGGCCAGGTTTCGGAATGCTTGGACGGCAAACGCGTTCCGATCAACAAGAATGAACGAGCGAAGCGACACGGCGACGTGCCATATTACGGTGCGAACGGGCAAGTCGGGTGGATTGACGATCACCTTTTTGACGAGCCCCTTGTATTGGTCGTCGAGGATGAGACTTTCACCGGGAGGACGCAGGCGTTCAGCTATGTGATCCGGGGGAAAACATGGGTCAATAACCACGCTCACGTCCTCCGCGCAACCGCAGCCGTCTCTACGGCTTATCTCAATTACTCCCTCGCGCATTACCCATTCACGGCGCGGACGACCGGCTCTACTGGACGTCGGAAGCTGACGCAGAAAGCGCTGATGGCTGCGCCATATCTGCTTCCCCCGCTGGCCGAGCAGACGCGGATTGTGGCGGAAGTGGAGCGGCGGTTGAGCGTGGTTGAGGAGTTGGAGTCGGTGGTGTGGGCCAACTTCCGGCGGGCCACCCGCCTCCGCCAGTCCATCCTTCGAAAAGCCTTCACGGGAGAACTCCTCAGATGAAAATAAAGAGCGTCCGCATCCAAAACTTCAGAAGTTTTCAGGACCAAACCGTCAACCTGAATCGGTCCTCCTGCTTCGTTGGACCGAATGGTGCGGGCAAGTCGTCCATTCTTTCAGCTTTGAATGTATTCTTCCGAGAACAATCCGGTTCACCGACAGACGTTACTAAGCTCACGGATGAAGACTACTATGGGAAGAATACGACAATTCCCGTCCGCGTCACCGTCACGTTTGACGATCTGAACGCAACGGCTCAGGCAGAATTGGCTGCTTACGTCAGACAGAGCGAATTAGTTGTTACAGCGGAGGCCACGTTTGATGTGGCTACAAGTGTCGGGACAGTGAGGCATTTCGGGCAACGGTCAGGCATGGAGGAGTTCAGGCGATTCTTTGAGGGTGATAAAGCTGGTATGAAAGCTAGCGAACTTACCCCAATCTTTGACGCACTACGTCAACAGTTCCCGGACCTGCCAAATCCCCGATCAAAGGACGACAAAGCTGATGCGTTGAGGACCTACGAAGCCGCAAATCCGGATAGGTGCACTTTAATTCCTAGCGAAGACAATTTTTACGGTGTTAACAGCACCGGAAAACTGTCGGCATTTGTCCAGTGGGTCTATGTCCCAGCGGTTAAGGATGCTTGCGAAGAGGGACAAGAAGCTAAGAACACTGCCTTGGGCAAGCTAATCGCTCGCGCCGTTAGAACTCGTACCAATTTCGACGCCGAGCTTGAAACCCTCAAAAACAACACGCTGACAAGCTACCGCGAGTTGCTCGAACGAAACCAAGGCAGTTTGAACGACATTTCTCTGTCCCTTCAGCGTCGGCTTGAGTCGTGGGCGCACCCAAACGTAAAGCTAGGGATGCAGTGGTTGTCCGATCCCAGCAAATCGGTTGTGCTTCAGCAACCGGTCGCATGTATCAAGACCGGAGAGGGTGATTTCATCGGAAGCCTCGCTCGTATGGGGCATGGCTTGCAGCGGTCATATCTGCTGGCGCTCCTCCAAGAGTTGGCCGGATCGGAAGCTCCAGATGCACCGACCCTGATTCTTGGTTGTGAAGAACCTGAGTTGTATCAACACCCACCGCAAGCCCGGCATCTGGCTGACGTATTCGGTAAATTGGCCACTGGGAACAACCAGATCCTTGTCACTACGCATTCTCCACTATTCGTGAGTGGGAATGGATTTGAAAACACACGTTTGGTTCGTCGCCCGAATCCAAATGCAGGCTCAACGGTTCGCGCATTAACGTTCCAAAATCTATGCACACGGATTCGTACTGCACTTGGTGAAGATCCAGGCCGCAGGATTGAAGGTTTGGTAGCTAAAATTCATCAAGCACTCCAGCCAGCCGTAGCTGAGATGTTCTTCGCTCGAGTGCCGGTACTGGTGGAGGGCCTTGAAGATGTTTCTTACATAACTACGGAACTACATCTCTTAAATCAGTGGTCCGAATTTCGTCGGCTCGGTTGTCACCTGATCCCGGTCAGCGGGAAGGACAAACTGATTCAACCGCTGGCAATAGCAATTGAACTCGGCATTCCCGTGTTTGTTGTGTTCGACGCCGATGGAGATACGGAGCGCCCCGACCATCGCATTAAGCACGAACGCGATAATCGAGCCTTACTTTCAATGCTGGGCGGGGCTCAACCTCCGTTTCCTGCTACGAATGTAATAGGGGGCAATCATGCGATTTGGACCACAAATTTGACAGATGTGGTCAAGTCGGATTTCGGTGCGAATTATCAGCGCGTTTGTGAGGTGGTTCGTGTCAACTACGCTCATGAGGGAGGATTGGAGAAAAACGACTTGTTCATAGCCGATTGGCTAGCGACAGCGAGAGAGCAGGGAGTGGCCTCCGGGATATTGACTCAACTTTGCCAAAGTATTCTGGATCACGCCCGGACAGCCTAATTTTCAAATAATTCTTTGATGCATGCCCACATCCACCGCCCTCGTTCAGAGACTCTGGAACTATGCAACAATTTGCGAGAATGCGATCACCTCGACCAGCTGACATTTCTGCTGGTGATCATTGTAGCGAATGAGTCCTTTCCGCAGTTCAGTCAGCCGCCGCAACCTCTCAGTAGAAAGCACGCGCCGGCGTGGCTAAACATTGCATCCGGGGTCGCCCCGTATTTGTCCTACCTGCTAGGCTAGGATCAACGCAGAAAGATGGCCGAACATGAGTGACAATTCAAAAATCGAGTGGACGGACGCCACCTGGAATCCAGTGCGTGGCTGCACGAAAGTCAGCCCCGGCTGCACGCATTGCTATGCCGAGACATTTGCAGAGCGATTTCGCGGGGTGCCAGGTCATCCCTTCGAGTTTGGTTTCGACCTACGCCTCGTGCCGGACAAGCTGGGGGATCCCATCCGCTGGTCCAAACCCAAGAAGATCTTCGTCAACTCGATGTCCGACCTCTTCCACGACGACGTGCCAGACGAATACATCGAGAAAATCTGCCGCGTGATGCTGGCGGCGAACTGGCACACTTACCAGGTTCTCACGAAGCGGGCCGAACGTATGGCGATGCTCCTACAAGGCAAACTTCGCAACGCAGCAAAAGCGGCGCACATCTGGTGGGGTGTCAGCGTGGAGAACCGCAAACATGGGTTGCCTCGCATCGCCAAGCTGCGCATCGCCAGACCCACCGTGGCCTTTCTCTCGGTTGAACCGCTTCTAGAAGACCTCGGTAAGTTCGATTTGGGCGGCATCCATTGGGTCATTGTTGGCGGTGAGAGCGGGCCGGGTGCCCGTCCGATGGAGGTACAGTGGGTGCGGAACATCCGGACGCACTGCGACGAGCAAGGGGCTGCGTTTTTCTTCAAGCAATGGGGTGGCGTGCGCAAAGCTAGCACCGGGCGTGAACTTGATGGCCGAACCTACGACGAGTTTCCCGATATCGTCTCGAATCCCATCCCTTCGCCTTCAAATCGCGCTGGGTTATTGGAAGCGATGGCTCATGCCTAGACTAGGCGGTTGCAACAACAGGGAGACAAGATGAACCTGGACGAGATAGGGCCTTGGTCGGAGATCAAACTAGATATTCTTCGAGACTACGCCGCGCCGTATTCGAAAATCCTTAATCACCACGGATTCCACCATGGCTACATTGATGCCTTCTCCGGGCCTGGGCTGCACGTCAGGAAGGCTGGCGGCGAGGAGGTTCTTGGCAGCCCATTGGTAGCTCTGGGCGTTCAACCTCCATTCGATGAATACCACTTTATCGACCTGGATGGTGAGAAATTGGATTTTCTGAAAGGTCAGGTCGGTGGGCGCCCTGATGTGGTTTTCTACAACGCGGACAGCAATCAAGTAATGCTCGAATCTGTTCTACCTCGGTTCTCCTACGCCAAGCGCACGCGGGCGCTCTGCGTGTTAGATCCTTACAAGCTCACGCTGGATTGGGAAGTCGTTCGCGCCGCGGGCGGCAGTCGGGCAGTCGAGGTTTTCATCAACTTCCCGGTCATGCAGATGAATCGCAACTGTAAGCAGGAGAATATCTCGAAAATTTTGCCGGGCGAACTTGAGGCGATGGATCACTTCTGGGGTGACCGCTCGTGGCATGCGGCAATGTTCCGTCCGAGTATCCAGCAGAACCTCTTTGGAGATGAAGACCTAGACAAAACAGAGAATCGGGACCTGGTGAATGCATACTGCAAGCGCCTGAACGAAGTCGCCAGATTTGGCTTTGTCGCCGAACCGCTAGCAATGCGGAACTCGCGGAACGCCATCGTCTATTATTTGATTTTCGCTGGGCCGAATAAGACGGGATGGAAGATCGTTCAAGACATATATCGTAAATACGTTCGAGCATGAACAACCCCAACGCCCTCGTTCAAAAACTCTGGAATTACTGCCACATCCTGCGGGATGAAGGTCTCTCCTACGGGGATTACGTCGAACAGCTAACCCTGTTGCTCTTCCTAAAGATGGCCGACGAACAGAGCCGTCCTCCGTTCAATAAACCTTCGCCCATTCCCAAGGGTAAGGATTGGCCGGCATTGCTCGCAAAGGATGGCGATGCCCTCGAGGTCCATTACCGCCACACTTTGGAGGACCTGGGCAAGCGCCCGGGGATGCTCGGCCTGATCTTTCGCAAATCACAGAACAAGATCCAAAGCCCCGCCTTGCTGCGCCGCCTCATCGTGGATCTGATTGACAAGGAACAGTGGTCCAGCCTTTCCGCCGACGTGAAGGGGGACGCTTACGAGGGCTTACTGCAAAAGAACGCCGAGGACGTGAAAGGCGGGGCAGGCCAATATTTCACACCGCGCCCGCTCATCGCCGCGATGGTGGAGGTAGTCGCCCCGCAACCTGGTCAGGCTATTTGTGATCCGGCGTGTGGCACAGGCGGGTTCCTGCTCGCGGCACATGATTATCTGGCCAAGCATCACGCGCTCGACCGGGCCCAAAAGAAGAAACTCAAGAGCGGCACCTTCTTCGGAGTCGAGCTGGTGGACAGCGTCACCCGACTCTGCGCGATGAACCTACTGCTGCACGGCATCGGGGGCGAGTCGGAGGAGGATCTGCCCGTTGTGACCAAAGATGCGTTGACCGGAAAGCATGGGGAATACGAGATCGTGCTGGCCAATCCGCCCTTCGGCAAGAAGAGCAGTGTCACCATCGTCAATGAGGCGGGGGAGTCATCCAAGGAATCGCTCATCATCAACCGTGATGATTTTTGGGCGAGCACGAGCAACAAGCAGCTCAATTTTCTCCAGCATATCTTCACCATCCTTAAACAGCACGGACGGGCGGCGGTGGTATTGCCGGACAACGTGCTGTTCGAAGGCGGCGCGGGCGAAGCCATCCGCCGGGAACTGCTTAAGCAGGCAGACGTACACACTCTCCTGCGCCTGCCTACCGGCATCTTCTACGCCCAAGGCGTGAAGGCCAACGTCCTGTTCTTCGACCGCAAGCCCGCTCAAGAAAAGCCGTGGACTCGGAAGCTGTGGATCTACGACCTACGCACCAACCTGCATTTCACCCTTAAAGAAAACACCCTAAAGCGTCGCGACCTCGACGACTTTGTCGCCTGCTACCACACGAAGAACCGTCACGAACGCAAGGAGAGCGAGCGTTTCAAGTCCTTCAGCTACGAAGAGCTGACCAAGCGCGACAAGGTCAACCTCGATATTTTCTGGCTCAAAGACGAGGCACTCGAGGAATCCGCGAATCTCCCAGCGCCCGAGATCATCGCTGCGGAAATCACCGCAGACCTCGAAGCCGCGCTAGAGCAGTTCGCGACGATTGCCGAGGATCTGAAGTAGTAGACGCGCCAACCGCTTGCCATGCCCACCCAGGATGCCTCGGTCCTTGGTTGCCGGGTGGTTTGGTAGATCTGGCGTGGGAATGAAAGGTGAGGGATTGTTTGCAGCACAAATCCCGTGGTGTCCACAAATTCGAACGAGTCTATTTTTAAGCGGCTGTGCGATAGTAATAGATCAAAAGGCCGCCGAGCCTGTTACGGCGGTGCACCGAACCTTCAGCCGGAAACTTCGCGAATTCAGGCCGGATGAGTTTGTTCTCGAACCCCTGATGGTTTCGTTCCTCATGATAATGTTCAACGAACTGAGAAACTGCTTTTCGCAAGGAGGATTCGCCAAAGAGGATCAGGTTGTCCAAGCACGACTCCCTGATCGGGCGAACGAAACGTTGGGCAAAGGCATTAGACTGGGGCGACCGCGCGGGAAGGTCCCCTCGGTCTTGCTGCCAGCGGTCGAATCAAATTGACCCACCCAGGGTCGAATCAAACTGACCCGTCCCCGAGTGAGCGGATTTAGAGATTAAGAGGTTTGGATTTCAAGATTTAGTTAATTGGAACCAAAGTGCGCTGCGAAGGACAGGGCTCTGCGGGAGCGCAACTCGAGCATCGCGGTGCCCATGGATTGCGCGAGCATCCGACCCTAGCTCGACGAAGTCGGGCTGGGGTTCTACTCGGGTGGATCCGATTGCAAGCCATGGTCGATGCGAAAAACTCACTTCTTCTTCTCGGCCGCCAGGCCGCTGTTCTTATTTTCCTTGTGCGCGGCCTGGTGAAGCCGGTAACTGCGGCCCGAGACCTCAATGATATCGGCATGGTGAAGCAGGCGATCTAGGATCGCGCTAGCTGCAGGAACGTCGTTGAGCAGTTTCCCCCATTCTTCGATGGGCCGGTTTGAGGTCATCAACGTGGAGCGAACCTCGTAGCGGCGCATGATCACCTCCATCAAGATCTCACCCGCTTTGGGTGGCAACACTTTCAGTCCCATATCGTCGATAATGAGCAAGTCGGGTTTGAGATAGCGGGAGAGACTGCGGTCCAACTCGGCTGGCGAGATCTCAGCCTGGAGCTCTCGCACGAGATCAAAAATGGAGGTGTAAACAACCTGAAAGCCCGCCTTGATGGCCTGGTAGCCGATGGCTTGAGCAAGGTGGCTCTTACCCAAACCCGGTGGGCCGATGAGGAAAACGTCACGGTGTTGACGGATGAACTGAGCGGTGGCCAGTTCGATGATGGGTTGGCGTTTGATCGACGGATTGAAGGTCCAGTCAAAGTCTTCGAGAGTTTTGTTGGCATCACGGAAGCCGGCATCGCGCTTGCGCTTCTCAATCAAGCGCTGCTGGCGCACGTTGATCTCGTCTTGGAAGATCAGTTCGAGGAACTGTTCGTGAGGCAGTTGATGGGTTCGGGCCTCTTGGAGACGCAGTTCGAGACTGGCCAAAAGTCCCGATAATCGGAGTTGGCGGGCGTATTGAGCAAGGTGTTGGTTCATTGAGTTGGGGCCTGGTTGGTTTGGTTCTGGGTTTGCTGACGGATGAAGACTCCGTATTCGCTCAGGTTACGGATGAGCGGATGGTGATCTTCAAAGTTCAACTGACTCTGGGTTTCTCGGCTCTCCAACAGCACCTTGAGGTCGCGGAGCCGCCAGGTGCCCTTGGCCGAAGCCTTGGCGCAAGCTTGATTGACAGTGCCGAATGAATGGCGGTCAGTGAGATGGACTAGTCCCATCAACGAACGAATGCTATCGATGCCGCGTCGATGGACCAGTTCCCGTGCCCATTGACCGCACGGGGTTCCCATCTGGTGCGCCCGGCCCAGCCAGTATTCCAGTTGGGCCTGAACTGGCCCGTAGCCGCCTCCCAGTCCACGGGCATTGGTGAACTGGCCTGGCTCCAAGCGCCGATGGCTTTGGATGAGCTTGAGGGTGCTGTCCTTCTGTTGAATGAAAATCTGCACCTGACGACTGTCATAGCGGACCCATACCTCCCTCCGGAGATACTCTGGAGGCACGTGATAGAAGGCCTTAGCCACTTCCACGTGGGCGTCGGAGTGCACGGTGCGTTTACCCTCCTGAAAACAGGCAAAGAGCGTTGCTGGCAGCGGCAGAAGAAAAGGCTTCTCGGTTTTGAAGTGCTCAGCCACTTGGCGTTTGGTGGTGCCGTGAATGCGGCGGTCGGCCACATTGGCTTCCCATTGGAAGAGCGTCTGGTTGAGATCCGCCAGGGAGGTAAACGAGCGGCCCGCTAACGCGTTGCTGCGAACATAGGCGATGTTGTTCTCGACCTTGCCTTTGTGCTCCGGTGTACGCGGTCGGCAGGGCAAAATACTGGTTCCGTAATGCTGAGCAAAGTCGCGCAGCTTGGGGTTGAGTTCCGGATCAGCCCAGTCAAAGCGCAGAACCGCTGCCTTCAAGTTGTCGAGGTTCACGGTCAAGGCGACTCCCCCAAAGTGCCGGAAGGCATTTTCCAGAGCTCGTATGAAGGTCTCGGTGTCCTGGCGTCTCACTGCTTCGGTGTAGCCCTTGCGCGAGTGACTCAACACCACTCGGAAGAACCAGGTTCGATGACGCTTGTCATCAGCTCCGACCAGCATCGGCCCCGCGCCGAAGTCCACTTGCACCTCCTCGGCAGGTTGAACCTCGATCCGGCAGACCAGCTCGGGCTGTGTTTGGCGCAGCTTGCTGACGTAGCGTTTGACCGATTGATAGGAACCGGTGAAGGCCACCTCGATCTGAAGATCCTGGAAGATCCGCTGAGCCGTCAGGCCATTCTCGACTTTGGTCCGGATCAAAGAATCGTGACTATCGCAGAGGCTTTTTCGCCCCATTTTCCCGGAGGTCGAAAGGGGGTCAATTTGGGTTTCCCGGGGGTCGAAAGGTGGGTCAGTTTGACTGGGTATCGGAGGAGAACCTCCGGCCGAAGGAGAGCCGTCAGTAGGGCTCGGCGTTGCCTCCATCGCACGCACATACTGCCGGACAGTGTTGCGGCTGATGCCTAATTCCTTAGCAATTCGCCGGATTTTCCAGCCTTGCTTGGTCAGTGCTCGTATTGTGTCTTGTGCTTGCACCGTGAGTTGATTGGCCATATCGGCCGCTCATCCTCACGGGTTTCCGTTCGGTTGGCAGCCCTATGGCTTCTCTCTCAGGGTGGGTCAGTTTGAAGCCCTTCATTTCGACCCCAGGCGGGTCAGTTTGAGTGACCGC
>JAEUHE010000240.1 GCA_016793885.1 Verrucomicrobiales bacterium | reverse complement strand
GCGGATGCCCCCGGGCAGCACCACATTAGACACTTTTGCGGACTTCCGCGATGAGGCGAAGCCTCAACCCAATTGGGGAAAAGGCTTTGTCCGTCATTCGGAGGGGGAGACTCCACCCCATGGAGCGGGTCATGGACCCATTCAGTCCCAGGAGGATCTCGGTTTCAACGAATGGAGCCAGCAATACCTGGCGCAGTTCGATGACGCTCTGGTCTTGAAATTCCTGAAAGACCCCAAGACCTCCAAGGAAGTCCGCAATTTAGCTTTCGCCTACTTCAAGCCCGAAGAGTTTCCCACTCATCAGATGCTTCAGGAGCTGATGATGCTCGATCCAATGGGAGCTGAGCGGGAACAGATTCTGGAAATCGCCACCCTGCTGCTTCCCTGGTGCCGAGACGGCAACTATGGCTGCCTCTTCGACGGGACGAGTAACCTATCCTTGACCGGTAAGATCGCTCATTTCGAACTGGGCTACATTCCGGAGTCAGCCAAGGAGCTCAAGTCGGCTGCCGGTTTCCTGATCACCAACCACGCCCGCAAACATATCATGACCCTGCCTCGGTCGGTACGGAAGCGGAACATCTACGAGGAGGTGGCTCGGTTTCTGGATATTCCTGGAGGACAGGAGATCGTGCAGGAGAGCTACGCCCAGCTGCGGAAGTTCAACTGTTGGAACATCTCCATCGTACAGCAGTATTCCCGCTTCAAACAAAGCCGCATTCGGTCGGCCGTCTTCGGGAACAGCCGCCAATTTTTCATCCTGCGGCAGAACGACCGCAGTGATCTGGAAGATATGGGTAAAGACATCGCGTTGCCGGAAGTCACCCAACATGCGATCATGAACTACCCGCTGCCGGATCATCAAAGTGGCCAAAAGTATTCCCCGTTTGCCTACTTCCATACCGACTCCGTTCGTAACCTATGTGGCACGGTGCACAATGTCGCTTCGCCTGAAATGCTCTACTGCTCGAGTTCCAGTGGTGAACATTTTGACAAACGAGCCCGGCAGCTTAAGCAAAGTGCCAGTGTGGTCGAGGGGATCATTCAACATGCTCGAGGGGAGGATTGCCCGCCTACGGATCCCAACGCCCCAGTCATTTGAAACCCTCACCACTCAACCAGACCAACCTCAAAAAAAATATGCCTACCGTTCGACTCAAACCCCGACGGCGAAAACTCTACGCCGCTTCCCCCCGGCGCCACGGTTCAATATGCCTGGATCGGAACTGGCACCCTGCGAAGCGTGCACTCGTTTGGACAAACCGTCATCGCGATGTTCGGTTCCAGAGAGAACCACGCCATCGAACCCATGCTCTCGGTGCCATAGTGGGTTTCCTGTGGGTTGGCATGCTGCTGGTGGGTTGTTCCTCCACTCGGCCCCTGGGAGATGTGGCCCTGGGGGCAGGGGGAGCAGTATTGGGTAACCAGCTCTCCGACGGGAGCCCGGTCGCGACGGCAGCTGGCGCAGTCGGTGGTGTGCTCCTCAGCGAAGGTCTTCACTACCTGGCCAATAAACAGAACCAGAAAGCTTACGTCGCCGGTTACGACAAGGGGAAGAGCGATGCGGTAAAACAACAGTATTGGCTGCAAGTGGCGCAGCAGCGCGAACAGTCCCCCTCCCGGAGCGTTCGGCTGTACCCGATTCAACTGCCTGAACAACGCATCGACGGCGTCACCTTTCAGCCCGCTACCAAATATCTACGGATCGAGGAATAACCCCCTATGAAACACGTTCCCGCCATTCTGCTCGTGGGCCTCGGGCTCGCCATTCCTGCGCACGCTCAGTGGACCGTCTATGACCCGGCGGTGCACAACCAGATGCTCGTTAGCACCGCTCAGGAGGTCGCCAAGTTCGTTGAGATGATCAATAACCAGGTGAAACAGCTCCAAAGCCTCACCGATCAGGCCAACACCCTTCATCACTACGTCGACCTGTTCGGCAATCCCGCTTCGGTCACCGTGACCGCCGTCGGGCCCCTCGCTGCAGATCTTCGCAAACCTGAACTGGGCCGGATGCTCGGAGATATCGAGGCGTCGGTCAGCGGCATCAGGGCTATGACATCGGATGGCGGTGGGCTCTTTCATCCCGTGGAAGCTCAGTTCCGTACGCCTGAGGGAGCGGTCGTTGTCCGTCGGGAGAGCACCTACCGTCCGGTAGCGGCTGTCCAGGACGCCACAGCCAACTATCTGGCAGTCTCGAAAGACACCACCGCTCGCCGAGCGACCATCAAAGCGGAGATTGCTACGGCCAGCGAAGGGATCAAGGCAGCCAAGACGGACGCGGAAGTGCAGAAGCTCACGGCGGTTCTGGCCGGTCTCCATGCCGCCCTGGCCGGCACGGATCAGGAACTGCATCAAGCGGCAGCCTCAGTCCTCGTTCAGGACGCTGCCAATCGCGCGGATGAACGTCGCCAAGGAGCGGCCAAGCTCGAGCAGAAGAGAGCCGAGTTCACGGAAGGAATCGACCGTTACGGCCAGACCTTTCGGCTCTGGAGCACTCCGGTGAACTTTCCCACCCACTAACGCACCGCTCTCCCCCCTGTCATGCCACCGTTTGAGACCATTTTTCCGACCCTGCTGCAGAAATGCGCTGAGCTGCACGAGATGCTGCGCACGGTTGCGTTCATGCTTTTCATTGTTGGAACCATGCTCTTGGTCCTTCACCGATTGTCGGAGAAGACCCTGATCATGCATCTCGTACGTCTGGTAGTCCTGGTTTCCCTGCTCGTGATGGTCCCGCGGTGGGGCAACGCGATCCAAGCCCTCCTCCAGGACTCCATTCTCAGCGGTCTAGGGGTGGATCCTGCCGACATCCATACCCAGTTTAACCGGCTTCTTAAGGTGAAGCACGATGCTGCCACGGATCATTCCTGGTGGGAGATCCTGGCCGACGTGAACGGGTTCACCGTGGAGCTATTGGTTTCCGGAGTCTTATGGTTACTCGGGCAGTTTGCGTCTCTCCTCCTGTTTTGGTCCTACATCTTCCAGAAAGTGATCTTGTATCTTGGATATGCTCTTTCTCCGCTCCTGATCGGCTTCATGGCTATTCCTGCGCTCCGTTCGATCGGTAACCGCTACCTGATGAATCTCTTCGCCGTGCTGCTCTGGCCCTTGGGCTGGGCCGTCGCCGCCCTGGTCACTCAAGGCATCTTAGATTACATGACCGATCCAGCCCTTAAGTTCTTTGACCCGACAGCATCCGCCTACACCCTGCAGCAGCTGCTCGGAGTTGCCGTGATTGGGTTCTGGATCGTTTTCAGCACGGTGGCCGCTCCGGTGATCATCCAGCAGGTCTTCACTCAGGGATCTCTTGCTGGAGGCCAGCTACTGGCCGGCGCATTCAGCAGCGCTCTCCAGACCGTCGCGACCACCGCAGGTGCTGCGGCCGTCGCTTCCTCAGTAGGGAGCCCCCTGGTTACCGCAGCCGCCAGCACGCTGGCCGCTGGGCTCAGCACTTTATCCTCAGCTGCCGGCCATGGCAGCGCTGGAGCCATCATCATTGCTGGCAGTGGACGGCCCCCCCGCGGCGCTCGTGGGCGCCCCGGTTATGACATACCAGGCGATCCATCCGTGCGCGATCGCATTGCCAAAACTAAGAACGGTCACTCCTAAATCCATGGAATTTCCTTCACCTATCCTGCGGGAAACCCGGCCTCCAACCGGCATCCCAAAGCCCATTCAAAAGAGATTTGATCCCACGGAGCTATTCGCTCAGCGGGACCGACTGCCATGGTTTTGGTTTTTGGTTGCAGTCGCGGTAACCGGCCTCGCGGCGTTGGATCGCTACCATCTGGTTCAACAGTTCAAACATCGAGAACGAGTCGTGATCATTGATCCTGCTCAGACCTATTACGTGAGTCCACTGCTGCAGTTCGAGGAGGCGTCTGCCCTCCACGTCCAACAAGCCGAACTGGCCACCGTGGCTTTTCTCCAACGTAACCCGAGAGACTTTGATCAACTCGATCTGCTCAAACGGCTTTTCCTGAGTCCAGCTCTCCAGAAGGCCGAGGAAGCGAAGACCCGAGACGCGGTGGAATTTCGTTCCAAGCAACTCCATCAGAAGCCCGAGATCGCCAAGATCGATATTCTCACGACCCGTGATGACGAGATTTTAGCGAGCGTGTCGGGCCAGATCCTCCGGACGGGAGTGTTTCAGGAACGGGCCTTCACGGAAGCGTTCCCCTTCAAGCTTACCCTTCGGTTGCTCCGTAACCCCAACCTGGCCGCCAACGGCCGCTTCCCGACCGCTGTCGGTGACTTCACCTATGAAATCCTCAAGTAGTATTTTTTGTCTCTTTATCTCGGGACTTTCCCTAGGCGCTGCTGCAGCACGCGACCAGGTCGAGCGGGTGCTACTCGACGACCGCATCGTGATCACAGTGCCCGTTGCCACCAACCGGGTGACAACCCTCTGTTTTCCGAGTGCCATCGCAGCCATTGATGCGGCAGGGGTATCAAATGACCCCAATCTCCCGGGCTTGTTCCAAATGGCTCATAGCAAGGGAACCTCGTTCGTATCCGTTCGAGCCATGACTGCCAAAGCGGCGTCTAACCTCAATATCCGCTGGAACAATCGCACCTATGTGTTTGAACTGGTGGAGAGCCTTTTCCCCGTGCTCGCCCTCAATCTGGAGGACAAGCCGATTCCCTTCCTCCCTCAGCCGAGCCCAGTCGTCTCTCCGACTCGCCTCTTGGCCTTGCTGGACAAGGCCAAGGCGTTCCCGATTCTGAAAGAGCAGCATCCAGAAAGCGTGGCCCAAGTCGAGGTTCGGACCTTCGGTTCCAAGCCCCTCCTGACCGACTTTAGCGACTACCAAATTCATGTGGAGGAGATCTTTCGGTTTAACCCGGAGGATACCTTGGTCTTCCACCTTACTCTCAAGAACCGGTCGAGTGAGACTATCCGCTACGCGCCTGATACCTTTTCAGTCAAAGCGGGCGACCGGCTGTATTCGCAGTCGATCAGCGATGCCCCGGGCATTCTGCTCCCGAACACGGAGTGCACCGTCTATTTCGCGATCACCGGGACGCCTGATGGAGGGCGCAACGAGCTATCGCTCAAGAACGAGTTTACCATCCTGGTCCAGCGTCTAACGCCCTCTCCACCTCTGCCGCCACCCAACCGCGAACCGCTTCCGGTTTACCCAGAGGAGGGCAGACCGTGAGCCCCAGAGACTTTCTAGGGTTCTTTAAAACCCGAAGCGGGAGGCTGATCACCTTTGCCGTCCTGTTTGCAGCTGCGGCGCTGGTTTTCTTCACCGTTCGCCAGCCGGCGGAACCCTCCACGGCAAGCCTGGCTAGCCAGACGGTAGGGATCACCAACCGAACGGATCGGCCTCAGATCGTGCACACGGTGGAACGGCCAATGGAGGTTTACCGACCACCCGCACCCAAGCCAGAGCCGCCTCTGGTCATCGCTCGAACCAACGAACCACCTATCCAGACCGCACCACGGGTCGTGGCGTCTGTCGCGCCAAGTCTACCCCCTCTCCCCCTTAGCTTGGTAGCGGACTCTCCCGGTACGATCACGACAACAAAACCTACCAACCCGGTCTATGCACCCTATGGTCGACTCATCCCTTGTGAGACCGTGATTACGGTCGACTCGGCTTCCATCCAGACTCCCATCATCGGATTGATCACCGAAGATATCTACCACGCCGGGCGATTGGTCATCCCGGCCGGGACCGAGGTTCACGGGACGGCTCAGACCGACCGACTTCGGGAGCGGATTGCCAGCGGTGGCGGCTGGACGTTGGTTTGGCGCACCGGTGAAGAGCTTCGTCTCAAAGGGATAGCACTGGATCGGGAGTTTGCGAGCGACCAAGCAGGGTGGGGGATCACTGACGGTAGTGCCGGATTGCGGGGTCGGGTCATCAAATCCGATGATTTGGCAGAAATAAAACTCTTCGCTGCCACACTCTTGAGCGGTGCCGCGGCTGCCTTGACCGAGAAGGAAACGACTCTATTCGGTTCCATCGACCGCCGTTCGCTCAATAACGCTCCACTCAAAGGAGCGCAGGACGTGTTGCAGGTCTTCGCCCAACGCATACACGAAGCGATCCAGCGGGATGGATTCTACGTCCGGGTCGCCAGCGGTAAACAGTTCTATCTCTACGTTCTCCAGACCATCGATCGGAACGAGGCGGTTATCGGCAACGCCATCTCGCCCGGTTCCACCGTCACCGATCCCAAGGATCCTCAGAGTTTAGCTCAGCGCCGCACAATTGCTGCCGACGACTACTAACCTTCTCTCCTATCTCCACATCCATGAAAACACTAGTTCTCTCTCTGCTGCTCACCTCAATTGTTGGATGCTCTACGCGGCCTACCGGACGCGTTACGTTCCACATGGCACCGCCGCCAACCGACTCCACCAGCCATCTCCGCCATGAAGAAATCGTTCGTGGCTATCACGTCGGTCGCTATGTCGACCCGAATCATTCCGCGCTGATGCATGAAGGGCATCCGCTCTACCGCATCGAGGCAAGCGCCCGCTGGGACTTACGGGCTTCGACAGCTGGAGGATCGACGCTTGGCTTACTCAATCCACCGCGAGACGCAGCTTACAGCCAACCCCAGACCAATGACGTCATCCTGGCGGAGCTCGGTCGCCAGCGCGATGCCACCGAACGCGTCATGTGGGAGGCCTTCCAGCTGGCGGGGATGTATGACCAAATCAAGAAGGCAATGGCGGACATGTCGGAGGTGGCCAAAAACCACGTCTGGATGCGGACCAGGTTGGCCAATGCCGAAGAGCAAGTGAAGGAGGTATCGTCCGAGTTAGAGAAGGTGTCCAAGACCTTAAACTCTGGTTCCGCATCAAGCTCCGCCCCCAGCAATCCCACGAATGTCGATTCCTCACGCTAAACCATTTGCCGAGGTCAGTGTCGTGAAGCCCCGAGTCTCTAGAGACACCTTGCGATTCCGACCTCGGAGAGCCGGGCACTAGACCCGATTAACCAAAACCAAAAGCCATATGAGCAAATCCAAACCAAGCGCTCCACGTGAAGCCAGCGGTGCTACCGCCCCAACCGAACCCACTCCCTACCGAAGCAATCCAGAGGTGGATGCAAAAATCGACTCCTTCGTTAAGGAAAACCCAAAATACTGGTCCTATGTCCAAGGGATGCCGCGCGAACGGCTAGAGCGGACCATTGTGCTCAATGAGGTCCGACACTTGGAACGACAGCAGCGGATGCGGGACGGCATTTTGAAACAGATCGATCGTAACCCGGCTCTCAAGGAAGCCTACGAGACGTTGACCAAGGATCTACCCGAGGATCAGCGTGAAACCGTCATCGCCCAGCTGGCGCGCCAAACTCGGCGTACGGTCGCGCGGTCGCAGAGTCAGCACCAGACCCAGGGCCAAAGCACCGGCCAATGAGCCATGCGCCTACTCACGCGAACGGATCTCGGCGTTTCGTTGAGGACCGAGGTCCGTTCCCTAATATGCGGGATCTCCACTTTTATTGAGGAAATCCATTAATTTCTTGATCAGAGTGAAACACGCGTGGATGCTACGGGGACTAGGAGGCCAGCTTGAGCGCCAAATGAAGTCTCAGGTATGAGAGCTGATGATCAGCCAAGAAAACAAGCACTCGGCATGGAACATCCCATCCAGTATTTGGAGCCCGTGTTTAGATTCCTGGACCACTGCGTTTGGGAATATGGCGACTATTTGTTCATCGCTTTGTTTTACGCGTGCATGATTTTCCTGGCCTGGTTCCTAGTCAGACCCCGCAGGAGAAACGATCAACAGGTTCTGATTTTCATTGTTCCGCCCATGCCCGGCAGAAGGCGAAATGTAGATCACGGTTCGGAGTTGTAACAAAACCCCGAGTTGGCCTTCCGCCAGGGGCCAACTCGGTCGAGGAGGAAGTTAAATATGAGGAGAGACCCATCATCCCTCGGGATGATACTGGCGAAGCTGCGCTTTAAACGCGGCTTGACCCAGGCGGACACAGTCGCGGCGATGAATGCCAGAGGCTGTTACATGACACGTCAGATTCTGGGAAACATCGAGACAGGCCGTGGAACAGTGAAACACACCTATATCACGGCCTTTCTCGATGTTTACAGAGTCGATGCAAACCAGTTGTTCCCTCCCCATGTTTATTGGGAGAGATCTAGGGTTGTCGGACTCGCCAAAGAGGTCCCAACCCGAAAACGCAGACCCAAAAGCTGGAAACGAACCCACTCCAAGAAACGAAAAACCTAACACCGGCTATGATTAAACCTCGATACGCATCGAACCTCAGTTCCGACTGTCAGCCATCCAAACGAAAGCCATACAGACGGTGGAGCTGGTCCAACAGAGGCGACGGACCATCTAAGCTCTCCGCCCTCACAACCGATCGTGTGGGAGCGCGAGTCCGATTCTTGCGAGCACGGCAAGGACTATCCCAGCAGCGGCTGAGCTGTCTCCTTAAGAATTATAGGGTAGGGGTCTCTCGTGAAGTCGTTGCCAACTGGGAAAGCGCCAGAAGCACCGTGCCTGCCTGGGTACTCCCATTTTTGGCGTACCTCCTTGATGCCGATCTAACTGATTTCTTCCCCGCTAGGCGACGGGTCAGGGTGAGGTGATTAGTTTCCGCCGTGATGATCGCCTACTCAATAGAGGGCGCGGGACGGAAAACAGCATCACGAAGCCCGACGTCCTGACAATCCGCCCGACAATACCCACGGCAATCCGGTGGCTCCGATTCCGCCAAATATATGGCAATGCGGACCTAGTCTCGGCCGGGGACTCGTTCATCCGAGCTGATCTAAGCTGTCGTGTCGCCGTGGTGCTCCAAGGCTTCTCCAGGTCGGTCCCTAGCAGCCTCGCGCCAGGGTCCTCCTGGCACTTCCACTGCTCCGCCGGCCCTCCCTTCCGCAAGCCTCCGCACACGGCTGGAGTTTCTTCTGCGGCGAATTCACTCCCGCTCCCTGGCGTGGTGAGGAGCGGGAATGAACCCGCCCGAAACCAGAAGAAACAAATGACGACAGCCACGAAACTCCATCTCGGACAGATCCTAATCACCCCGGCAGCACAACAGTCGGTCCATCCGGTCGACGTGCTCGCAGCGCTTAACCGCCATGCCAACGGCGACTGGGGTAACTGTGGAGAAGAGGATTGGAAGAGTAACCAGCAAGCCCTAGTCGACGGGACGAGAATCCTCTCGGTCTATCACGACCGGACCAAGCAGAAATTCTGGATCATTACCGAAGCCTCGCGCATCGCCACAACGATACTACTCCCGCAGGATTACTAACGAGATCCAAGCCGAGGCCCTACACGGCCTCGGCTATTTTACGTGTTATTGTCTGCATTCGCAGGCAAGGGAGATCCGGATCCTGAACGCCAAGGAGGTGGCGTTGGGACCCTGCGCTCAAGAAATCTTCAGCGGCATTGATTAGGCAAAATGCGGCCCACTAACTCGATCTGCATACATCGGGGCTACGTGCCGCAGTGATTGATACTCATTGGCGCGGTCATCCGGAGCTCGTGATGTTGCTGGTGGATCTTCCTTTCGTTCGCGCTCAGTTCCCCAGGGTCTGCGGTCTGCAGTGTCCCCGAGTGTCGCCAGGGGCCAAGCTCCCGCCAGGCAGCCGGCCTGTCAGTCGCATGCTTTGGGCTCCGTGTCGGGCAGTCCGCAGCCCCCAGTCGGTCAGTGGACGGAGCGGCCTTGCTCTCTCAGGGCGGTGGCGAAGAGAGCAATTCCGCTCCTTCAAACCACTGACCTGAAATGAGCACGAACGAAACGAATCTCCCGACAACCCTCACCGCAACCCAACTTCCGAATAAAATTTCGAAACAATACGTCGCCAAGGAATGGAAGCTCGTCGCACTTCGCGAATGTCCGCTTCCCGACTCCATGCACCTGTGTGATACACCTGAGAAGGCAGCCGCCTACTGGAACGCGCATATTGCCACGAACCCCTATTTCGACCCCGAACGCGAATGCTTCGCTGTGCTGATTTTGAATACCCGTCGGCGCATTCGCGGACATCAATTCCTTTCCATAGGGACCATGGATACTTTGCTCGTTCATCCTCGCGATGTGTTCCGGTTGGCGATAGTAGCTGGGGCAGCTGCTATTGTGGCCATGCATTCACACCCCAGCGGGGAATCTTCCCCGTCGGACGCCGATATCCGTGTGACCCGCGATCTCATGCGGGCAGGGCAACTGCTCAAAATCGAATTGCTCGATCATGTGATCGTCGGCAACTCGACAAGCCACACCAGCTTGCGATCGCTGGGCTACTTTAGCTGAGCAAACGCTCAATCTTGCGGGCTTCAAGCCCGCAAGAATACTTACTTTACGCAACCCCTCACCGATCGCATCCACGCCAGCCCTTGGACGCTGGGCGATTTCATTCCCTTGATCAGCTAATGTCAGACAGTTGGACGACGTAAATCGTCGGCTTTCTGCTGACGTTTCAGAAAGCGTTTCCCACAGAGAGGGTTGACTTACGGTCGCAAATCGAAGTTTTGAGAAATAGAGGCAAACGCTCTCACGGATTGGTTAATCGCCCTTCGAGAACACAAATCAAAGAAACCCCCGTGAATCCGCCGTTTGGAGCTCCTGGAGAAATGCTTCAGTGGGAATGCCAGGGTCCATGCTCCAGATGCATTGGGCTGTCCCTTAGAAACTCTCGACTTGTGAAAACCTGCGAGAGTTGTCTTCTCGGCGGTGTTCCCCGGCATATTCAAACCTTCGATGTTCATTGTGTGCCCGACTTTGATGAACTCATGGGTGATACGACGATCAGTGTCGCTCGGCTGAGGGCGCCCGCTAGGGTGATTGCGGGCTAAGACGATGGTCGTGGATCGTCTTTGAATCGCTGCGAGAAAAACCTCACACGGTGGAATCTAGAGAGTATTCAAAATTCCTTGGCAAATACTGCGTATTTCGATGAGTCGGCGACGGGTGTGGAGCAGTGTGACATGGAAATGCTCGACAGTATGCAGGTGATTCGCCTCGCAGAGTAGCGGTGCCATTTTATCTGGAGGGTCGAGTAGAGGCTTCCCGGAACAGCCAGCTTCGGCCCCATTCGATGTTGATATTTTCCGCTTAAAAACTTCTTGCGTGTCGCGCACATCTTTGGCTTTATCGCGTCGCTTAACGCAAATTGGAGTAACGTCGTAAAGGATTTGTGGAGAAAATTGGAGCTGTAAAAACAAGGAGTGAATCGTGCATTCTGTGCATGATTTTACGCAAGGAGATCATCCCCCCTCATATGAATGCGCCCCTGATGCTGGCGGTTCTTTTCTTGGTCATCTTTAGGAGTCCTGCACACGCTGCGACTCGTGATGTTGTTGAGAGGGGATCTTTTCATAGGACCATTGAGGAGACCAGGACCGTGGTCGACAAAGCAGGTCACAGATCAGTAAAGCGGAGTCGCTACACTGAAATTGCGTCCGGAATGCATTACCGAAATGCCAAGACTGGACAATGGGAAGAAAGTCGAACGGTCTTCGAGGTCGGTCCGAAAGGCGCAACCGCCGAAAGGATGCCAACTCAGGTGGTCATAGCGCCAGACATCAGCGAGGACGGAGCAGTCGAGATGGTGCTTTCCGACGGGCAGCGATTTCGCAGCAACCCCGTATTTATTTCCTTTCGCGACATTCAGACCGGAAAGGCGGTAATCGTCGCCCATGTCAAACCATGCGAGCTGCTGTCCTTGGAGCCGAATGTGGTCGTATTCGCAGACGCACTGACCGGAATTAAAGCGGCTCTTCGATACACGATCGGTGTCCGAGGAACTCCTGGGACGCTGGAACAGGATCTCATTTTTCTTGAGCAGAATGACAGACTCGATCCTGCTTCCTATGGATTGAATCCCGTTACCTCCCAGTTGGAGTTGTGGACCGAGTTTCTAGAGGCGGGGACGGAGAATAACGTCCGGTCCGTTCGCCGGGGTGAGGTAGAGGACGCTGAGATTCATTTTGGGCCGGCATACTTCGGGCAAGGAATCGCCTTTTCCATCGGAGATCATCACCCTGAAGTCCTGGTTTCGAAATCGTGGGGCAAGGTGGACGGATTTCAATTCCTGGTGGAATCTGTGAAGTTTGCGGATCTTGCCCCTCTGCTTGCTCGGCTTCCTCAACAGGAAGCCCAACTGCTTCGACCAATAGATAGGACAAGGCAGATGGCGAAGGTGCACGAGACCAAAGCAGAGCTTGTGGTTGCTAGCCACACCTATCGTCAAACGCTCGATCGTTCGAGTCGTGCCGCTAGTGTTCAATCCATGATACCCAGTTTTGAGCGAGGCGTCGTGCTCGACTACACCTGTCTTCTGGCCAACAATACGGACTTCACCTTCGACGCTTCTTCAACGTTTTATATTTCAGGACCCGTCAGCATTGATGCCGTGGCAACCTTCATGGGCGGAACCGTTCTCAAGTTTTCGCCAACAAATTCCGCGAAACTCACTCTCAACAGCAATGTCATCTGGAATGCGCAGAACTACTTGCCGGTGACGCTTACCGCGCGCGACGATCACAGCATCGGCGAAGCGATCGGTTCAAATGCTCTCTCGGGGTATTATGCGGACGTTGCGCTCGAGGTTAATTCCGCTACGGCAATGCAGGGGTTGGCCCTCAAGAATCTGCGCATTGCTCACGCGCGAACCGCGATTAGTATCGATGGGAGGACGGATCATGTGTTGTCCGATGTGCAGATCATGAATTCAGGCCTGGGAATTCGTGCGGCCAGTGGCACGGCCTATTCGCTTCGTAACGCCCTTCTATCTAATGTGCTCACTAATTTTTCCGGGATAGATTCGAGCTCCATCGGTTCGGTCGAGCATCTCACATCTGATGGCGCCAGCTACGTTAACGGAAGCGGGAGTAATCTCACCCTGTCCCTAACCAATTCCTTAGTCGTGAGCGCAGGTGGCGTGGGGACACTGTCGGCGACGCAGTCGGTCGCGATCGTGAGTTCCAGCGCAGGTGTCTTCCGGTCAGCGCTTTCAGGTGCCCATTATCTCGCGAGCTCCGCCTATCGCGCTCAGGGCACGACTAACGTCAGCTGCTTGGCGGATATCCGGCTCAAGACAACGTATCCCCCGGTCATCATTAGCGGCGGTTTTTCAGTGGCAACCAGTCTGCCCGTTATCGCTCCACGTGATCTCGGATTGCCAGACCTAGGCTGGCATTTTGATCGGCTCGACTACTGTGTGGGCGGTGTGGATCTAGAGGCTGCGCTGACTCTGAACCCTGGGGTTTGTGTGGGTGTCTTTGGAAGCACTGGTTTCCGTTTGTTATCCAACGGCAAGCTCCTGAGCACCGGTAATGCGGATAGTCTGAACCGCTTGGTGAAGTACAACTCAGTTCAGCTCGGGACCAACGTCTGGGATGCCGCCGGGACAAACTCGTTTTCCCTAATCCAAATTCCAACCACTCCCGCCGTTCGACCCGAGGTTGCGCTGCGGTTCGTAGAAATCGCCGTGTCGGCAGACATCCCGAGTCGCCGAATGTTCCTAGACACCGGCTCAAATTCCAATGCTTCAGCTGCAAGTATAGCGCTAAGGGACTGTCAGCTTCACAACGTGCAGGCCTCCTTTGTGCCCGACACGGTCGGCCTGATGGTGAGCCTCACCAATAACCTCTGGGTCGGCGGAGGCCTTGCTTTGTTCGATGGTGTAATGGTTGGCAAACCCATTGCCTTCACTGCTCAAAACAACTTATTCGAGCACGCCGTCCTCAATCTGTCGCATGGGACGAACGCTTACAGCTGGTCTTTCTTCGATAACCTTTTCGATGGAGTGACCTTGAGTGCTCCAGGCAGTGAGCCCTTGCAGGTGGGCTACAATGGTTACTTGAACACGACGCCGCTCTCCGGTGGCAGCGGAGATGTGGCGGTGGCGGTGGGCGATTATGTATCCGGCCCACTCGCTTCCTCCTATTACCCGACCAATGGGGCGAACCTAAATTTGCTACGTGACGAGGGAAGCCTCGCGAGTGCGGCTTCAGCGGGACTTTATCACTTTACCACAACGGCTGACCAAGTGCGTGAGGGTTCCAGTCTTCTTGATGTCGGTTGGCACGTCGTTGCTACCGCAGGGGGTGTCGCTCTCGATGGAGATGGCGATGGAATCCCAGACTACCTTGAGGACAGCGATGGTGACGGGATTTTTGATAGTGGAGAAACCGATTGGCAGACTTATAACTCAAAGAATGGATTAGGCAGTGCACCTGCCTTAGTCGTTTTCACGCCTCTTAGGTAATCCTTCTACGAGTGATCAGAAAAGGAGTGTTGTTTTATGATGTTCACTAGATTTGGCCGGTGGGTTGGGCTGTGGCGTAAGCGGGTTCTCTGGGGCAGTTTTGCATGTGCTGTCAGCACGAGTGGATTCGCCCAGGGTCTGCCTGAGCCTGACTGCCTCACAGCCACCAATATCTTCCGAGCCTTGGATATTCGGGGTTATGCCGCCACTCGTACTAAGGTAGGCTTCTCGACTTTCAGTACCACTACACCACCCAAGCGCTATCGTCGCTTAACCTACACCGAGGTTGCTCAAACACATTCCTACGGCTCGAAGTCGATCAGTTCGGCTATCGGCGATTTTGTGTGGTCACCCATGGCCGCGTGCCCGGGGAATTTTGAATTTAGCGACAGCGTTACGTGGACGGCGGGCCAGACTGCCAATGGAACGTTCAAACGGATTTTGAGCGGAACTCCTACGAATCTCGGAAACTCTGGATGGAACGGAAGCACTGCCGGCGCTGGTGCTGACGGCGCATTGCAATTTGGTGCGGTGCGTGACTCCTATCCAGCCTTAACTGTTTCTGGGATGGGCCTAACAGGCACGGCAAGCGCAACCTTTATTCCAAGCAGCCTGCCCGCGCCAGGTTATGTTCAGCAATATTCTTCGGATTGCGGCACTGTGACCAACGGACCTAATAACCGGGTATTTTACGGGTTTACCACCCCAGACACGATTGTGTCACCTGAAACCAAAGTGCAGAATTTGGACACAACCCAGCACACTCCTGGCACGGTGACTCAGCAGTTGGAAAACGAGTATACAACAGCGGAACTCAAAGCCTACATCAACTCCGACGTAACCACCTGCAAGAGCGCCTGCTCCACTCCGAGCTGGGCATTCCAGGCTAATTACAACGCCTGTTTGGGCACCCCTTGCGGGAGTGCCAGTTCTTTGACCTTACCACAAGCCTATCGAATTGTGTCATCCGATGAGCTTACGGCTACTGCCCGCTCTATTGAATACCGATTCCGCTTCTTCACCGATGCAGATCTCGACTACGAGGTGTCCTGGGTTGTGCGCAGCGTGCCGATGCAAGGTGCTCCCACGGACCAATCGATGAAGACAACGGTGGTCGGCACCGGGGCTGAGGCTACGTCCGAGATTTTCTTCCTGGCAGCACCGCAAACCGATGGTACCAATTTAGTGACCGATATTCAGATAAAAGCCGTTGGCGGTTGCGTGGCTTGCGGGCGTAATGAGTCGCTCAATGGAACTTCCATTCCTAACCCGGGAAGCGGAGTGGTGGGGGACTCGTCACAAGGAGCTAGCTTCAATCTGGATTTGGGCATGGGCAACTTTGGAAAATCGGCTGGGTCGCTCTGGATGCAGGCTCCGGAGTCTTCCGCTGCGCTGTCCTCGCCATCACTTCTTCGGTTCACAGGCAACACCAATGTCACCACGGTGAGCACGTCGGGTGGAGCTATCCAACAGGTCCAAAGCCCCCAGATGTTGATCAATGTCGTTACCACGAACAACGCCTACCTCCTCAACTGCTATGCCAGTTCGAATGGGGTGTATCTTACCAATGCGGCGCCGTTTACGCAGTGGACCGTATTAAACCCCGATGGAACGAATGCCTACAACCGACTGTGGGTGGTGGAAGATCGGGCCAGCCAGAAACTCACCAACACCTTCGAGCATTTGGCTGCCAGCAATCAGTGGACCGTCACTTGGGGAAATGGCTCCCTCAAGGAAGTTCGTCGCAACCTGCTCAGTGAAACCAACACGCTTCGTACAGAAACGGTTGAGCTTCGCGACGTCGCCAATGCCTTGGTCAAGACAACGGTGCGCAGACATCGGCGCTATAGTTGGGGTGAGGGCCTTTTGGACCAAGTCGAGGATGTGGGTGGACTCGCCTATGGCGTTACCAATGTTTACAACGCGGACGGAACCTTGAGCACCATGACTCGAAGCGATGGGTATTGGGAACAATATCAATTTTCTTCGGGCAAGATGGTCTCGCGCTACAAACCCGCCCTAAACACACCTTCGGCTCCCACGAGCACGGGCTCGATGCAGACAAGCTACGACTATTCGACGGCAAACATCTCGGGCTCCGGTGACGACCAAACCATCCGTCCGGATCGGCCTCGTTATGTGAGCGAAAATACCCCCCGAGGCAATTTCGTGACCTTCACGGTTTTCAAGCAGGGAGAGGAAAAAACGATTCAGTGGGCGGGAACCGGCGGGTGGAGTGCGTCGGACAATTTCGTCACGATTCGCACTTCCTACACAAACGGCCTTTATACCGGCAAGATCAAGAGCATTCAGTATCCCGACCAGACCCGAGCACTCTACAGTTATTCGGACGGTAGCGGATTTAGGACCAACACCATGACTCGTGGTGAGTATGACTCCGGGACTGCCTCGATTGTGGATGGAGTCAAGGAAGTGACTGTGACCGACATCGCGGGCGTGGTGCGCTCGAAAACCGTCACGGACATCGTCAGTGGCTTGGTGATTGAGCAAGAAACGACCGAAGTCGATAGTCTCAACCGGCCGATCAACATCACCTACCTCGACGGGACCTCAACCGGATTTGCCTACGATTGTTGCAATCTGTCGGCCGTGACCAACCGAGACGGGTCGGTAATCGCCTACGAGTATGATGCACTGAAAAGGCTCCAGGCTGAACACAGGTTCGTCAACAATGCGTCCGCCATCTCTCTGGTGTATGATTTGGATGTCCAAGGAAATCCGCTCACCGTGACTCGTTTCGGAACCAACGGCGTTTCAGTCGTGGTTGCGAGAAATACCTTCGATACACTCGGGCGGATCACCTCTTTCACCAATGCGCTCGGGGTAGCCACGACCTACAGCTGTCGGCGGTCACTCAAACTGACCCGCCTGGGGTCGAAATGAAGGGCTTCAAACTGACCCACCCTGAGAGAGAAGCCATAGGGCTGCCAACCGAACGGAAACCCGTGAGGATGAGCGGCCGATATGGCCAATCAACTCACGGTGCA
>JAEUHE010000239.1 GCA_016793885.1 Verrucomicrobiales bacterium | reverse complement strand
AAGCGTTCTTCTCGAGGGTCTCCCGTAATGCCGCCAGCTAGTTAGCAAGACCAACTGGCCCTTATGGTGGCCCCGTTTCCGTCCGTTCTGCAATGCTGCCTGAGTCTTTCAGGACCGCTGGACAAAACTCATACCTACGCGAAGGACGTTATGTCTGTAGGGGAAAGAAGAATTCTGAATTTATCGTTCCTCCGGTTCCACGTCGCGTCCTTTGCGTCCATTGCGGTTTAAAACTCGGGCACTTCCCATCACGGCCGGGGAAAACGTTGAATCACCAAGGACGGCCATGCAGGGGAACACCTAGTTCCTCCACAGGCGGAAGAATTGGTTCGGTAGGTTTGCTGGAATTACGACGCTGTGGTTGGTGCCAACGGTGAGCGGGGGGGCGGCCACGTCACCCCAAGCTGAAGGGAGGAGTTGCGGGGTGTATTGGAGCCTGAAGTCGGACGCATTGGTTGTCCAACTGAGGACCACCGCCTCCAGATTTGGTTTGGAGATTAAGAGTTTGGGTCCGGTGGTGTCGAGTTCTGGGGTGATCAAAACCGAGGCTCCGCCGGTGTTATCCGACAGGATATTGTCGGGGATGGCGAAGATCAGGGTGGTCGTAGCCGAGAAGGTGTAGCGGGTCAGGAAAATTCGACTCACTTAGCTTCTCGTGTGACCCCTGTGTTAGGCCGGCGGAGTGGCCGGGGGCAGATGCCATCGGTCCTTGGGCACCACCGCAGGCTGCGGCGGATCGGCCTCGTAGTGCGGAGACATGATCTGCACTCCGTACTCATTGAAGACATCCTGGATGTTGGCGTGGATTTCGGACAGCACACGTGTTCGATGGGATGGAGTCTCCAGAATCACGTTGAGCTGATACTCGACGTAAAAGTCGCCCAAGCCATTCTGGCGGACGCATGGCGCGGGTTGCCAGCGAACCCCTGAGGTCCGGCGGGCGGCCTCCAGGAGCATCGCTTGGACTTGCCGCCACGGCGTGGTGTAGCCGATGGAAATTTTGACGGGGAGTGTCACGCCCTCAGCGGTGTTGAGCCGGGAATAGTTGATGAGAGCGCCCCCGGAGATCTGGTTATTGGGCAGCACCACTTCCTCATTGCGGGGGGTGATGAGCCGCGACGAAAAGAAGCCGATAGTGGTGAGAGTACCTTCGTGCTCCCCGATACGCAC
Organism: Verrucomicrobiales bacterium; assembly: GCA_016793885.1. Taxonomy (NCBI): domain Bacteria; kingdom Pseudomonadati; phylum Verrucomicrobiota; class Verrucomicrobiia; order Verrucomicrobiales; species Verrucomicrobiales bacterium. The sequence goes on along the minus strand of JAEUHE010000239.1, from coordinate 25,582 downwards.
ATAGTCCCCCGTTCGACATGTCCGATTGTAGACCAGGATTAAACCTCCGACCAATTGCGCCACGACGCTCCCCGATCCCAAAGAGATCATCAGGCCAGCCAGGACGCTGATTCCACGAAAGGCCGGGGTCTGACTTCCCGGAATGTAAGGGAACGCCACGATGATCGCGGTGATCCAGATCATCATGACGCAGAGACGCTGGGTGATCGGGGTGGTGGCGGGATCGAACACATTGGAGTGGATTCTTCCACTGGCGACCGCCGCGAAGAAGCGTCGGACGGCCGAGCTGGCGAACCGCGCCACGAACCACACAAACAGCACGATGCCCAGGTTGGGCAGGGCTCCAATCACGCTCTGGGTGAGCCGGCCCAGGAGATCAAAAAATCGAAGGCCCAACTCCTCACCCAGCGGACGGGTGTTGGGAAACAGCAGGAGCAGGTATTCCAGCCACAGGTAGGTGGCGAGCACGACGACGGTCCAGAAGACGGTGGTCATGAGCCCGCGGAGCACCGGCACCAGATTCTGAAGCCCGAGCACTCGCAAGGTGTGGGACTTGAGTTGATCCGCTCGATCTGCGGTCAGTCGGATCAGACGGGACTCGAGCCAGCGGCGGTTGCGGGCGAGGAGCCAGATCAGGGTGGAGAGCAGAACGGTGCTGATCAGCCCTTTGGCGATGGAAGCGGCGATGACACGGCTGTTGCTGAGCTCCTCCTTTTCAGAGAGCACGGTGTCGAGCTGTTGCAGGGTTCGCTCGACCAGGGAATCGAAGGTTTCCCCCCGAATCTCGAACACATCCCCGGGCGTGACATAGAACACGACTTGGCCGTAAACCCGCATTTCAGTATTGGTGCCCACCCGCTGCGCGATGACCCGCTGGGCGCCGGCTGTCGGTTTGACCGCTTCAATGAGGGCGGCGGCGGCGGCGGCGCGTTGCGAGGGTTGGTAGGGTCCGAAAGCGCTGCGAAAGACAAACACCTCCCGGTTGAGCAGCCGCAACGGGACCCCGGAATCGTCCGGCTCGGCCGGCGCTGTTCCCAAGGCGGGCGTCGTGGCCGCGGCTGCCGCTGGGGCCGCCGTCGTTGTGGGCCGCACCCCAGTGTTTTCAGCCCCCCGTCCGACTCCGGCGGCCAGCAGGCACACCGAGAGCACCCAAAGCAGGCGGGCTGCGGGTTGCATTCCGAGGATCCGACGCGGTTGGAGTTTGTTTGGCATGTCCCGAATCGGGTCGGAGTAATGCACAACAGGCTCAAGTTCGCCAGAAGAATGCGAGCCGTCTGTCGAACTTGGGTGTAAGGCAGACTTCGGGAACTACGCGGAGAGCTGTTGAACCGCAAAGGACGGGCGTAAGTCCGGCAGTGGAGTCCTTCTGTGCTGAGCTATCCCTTAGGAATCGTCGCGACAGCTGCTAGATATCTTTTTAGGGAAGAGGAACCGATCCTCTGAAGGCTTGCTCAGGAGACTACACCTTCTTCGCTCGGGCCCAGTAGTTGTTTGATGGCGCTAACCAGAGCCTCGGGGTGGAATGGCTTGGCGAGAGTGGCGTGTGCCCCGAGGCGGGCGGCCACGCGCAGATAGGTCTCGCCCGAGTCATGCCCACCGCCTGAGATGGCTAGGATACGAGCCTCGGGATAGCGTCTCGATAGCACCATGACCGCTTCGGAACCCTCCATGTGGGGCATGACCATGTCCATGACCACGACGTTGGGTCGGTGCTTCTCGTAGAGGGCGAGCGCTCGGGCCCCATCGCTGGCTTGGTGGACGGTGTAGCCGGCCACCTCCAGGTAAGCCGCCAAGGTTTGACGAAGGGGGGCATCATCTTCGGCGAGAAGAATCTGTTTCTTTGGTCTTTTCATAGACGAGGGTGAGATTCGGATTTCGTGGGTGACTGCGAAGCGGCGGATGGAAACAGAAGCGTGAACGTGGTGCCTTGGCCCAACTGGCTGCGGACGCGAACCTCACCCCCATGCTCCTGGACAATGCTCTGGACGATCGACAGACCCAGTCCGGCTCCTTCGTCTGGACCCTTGGTGGTAAAAAAGGGCTCAAAGATTCGCTGGAGGGTTCCCGCATCCATTCCCTTCCCATTGTCGCTAACACTGATGCAGGCATGCGAAGCGAGGCCTGGCCGATACGGGGCGGCCGGCAGCGACGTTGGGGTGGAGGGCTCCAAAGCAATCTCGACTCGGCCGGACCGGTGGTCGAGCGCGTGCCAGGCATTGGTGACGAGATTCATGACCGCCTGGGTGATCTGGGTCGGGTCGCCCAGTATGGGCGGCGTGTCCGGATTACAGGCCAGAGTGAGTTCGACCCCGCGCGGCAGGGTCGAACGCAGGAGCCCAACGCATTCCGACAGGAGCGGTTCAAGCCGGATGGTTTGGCGCGTGGCGGCCTGATCACGCCCATAGCCCAGCACTTGCCGTACTACCTCCCGGGCCCGTTGACTCGCTTGCAGGACATCGTCGATGGGGTCCATTGAAATCTCGCCATGAAGGGCATGGAACTTGGCCCGAGTGGCATTCCCTATGATGGCTCCGAGCAGGTTGTTGAACTCGTGGGCGACACCGCAAGCCAGGGTTCCTAAGGAAGCCAAGCGTTGGACCCGCGGGAGCCGAGATTCGAAGGTGGCTCTGGCCTGCTCCGCTTCCGCGAGCCTCTGGCAGAGGAGGGTGTGGTGCTCCCTGAGTGCCTCATGCTCCCGGGCGGCGACTTGAGCGGCAATCTCCCCTGCGGCGAGCGCCGAGAGTTCCGAGAGCAATCCGACCTCCCCGGGTTGCCAGGTGCGCGGCTTGAGATCAACGATGCCAAAGGACCCGAAGGCCACCCCGTCGGCTTCCCGGAGCGGGAAGCCTAGAAAAGCGGCCGACTTGCCGCCGCCGATTTCCTCCAACGCCTGGCCGTGCTCGTGGTCATCGGAAGAATGGATGAGCAGTGGTTCCCCGGAGTTCACCAGGATCCCGCTGATGGCCAGTGATCCGGGCAAGCCACCCTTGGCCGGCAGTGGCTGTGACAGCCCGATCTGGGCGCCCAACACCTGTCGATCGCCCTCGACCAGCGTAATGAAGGCGATGGGAGTATGAATCAGTTGCGAGGCTAGGAACACCAGACGGTGCAGACCCTGCCGCTTGCCATCAGCTAAGGATGCGACGTGTCGAAAGGTTTCCCAGTTCTCGGAATTCGGGATATTCAGCGGGCGCTCATTCATGCGCCTTAACATCCTCGCAAGGCGTGATCCCAGCTATCCCTGGAAGTGGGTAGGAGGGGGTAACGGCTAGGGACGAGCTAGGCTTGAATCAGGTGATTGCGGATCGCGTATCGAACCAGGTCGCTGGCGGAACGAAGTCGCAGCTTGCCCATCACATTCTTGCGGTGGGTCTCCACCGTGTTGATCGAGATGCTCAGGGCGTCCGCTGTCTCTTTGTTCGACTTGCCCTCGGCGAGGCATTGGACGATCTCACGTTCGCGGGGAGTGAGCCGGCTCCGCTGCGATGCGGCGCGGTTGGGCCCTCCCTTCGCGAGGTTGTCCATGACCAAATCGGCCACTTTTGGTGTAAAAAACATGCGTCCGGCTGACAAAGCTTCGATCGCGCGGGGAAGGAGTTCAGGCGCGTCATTCTTGAGCACATAGCCCCTAGCTCCGGCGGCCAGGACCTCCTGGGCGAGAGCTTCGGAATCATGCATGGTGAGAATGAGAATCTGCGTGCGTGGGAGATGGGCACGGATCTGGCGAGTGGCTTCCAACCCGTTCAGCTCCGGCATGGTTAGGTCCAGCACAACCACGTCGGGCCGCAATTCGTTGGCAAGCTCGATGGCCTGCCGCCCGTTGCCGGCCTCGCCACAGAGCTCCCATCCTCGGTGGGCTTCGATGACGGCGCGGAGGCCTTGACGAATCAGGCAGTGGTCGTCGGCGATGAGAATGCGGATTGGTTTCATGCGGTATTGCTTTGCTCGGAAGGCTGGGGACTTCGGACCGAGGCGAGAACCGTGGTCCCTTCGGAGTCGGATTCGATGTCGAGGTCGCCGCCGATCTGCCGCAGCCGCTCCTGCATGCCGCGCAACCCCACCCCCTGCGTTGCCCCTGGGGGAATGCCGCAGCCATTGTCCTGGATCTCCAGTCGAACCTGATCGGCGTCGCGTTCCAATCGGACCAAGGCCGTTTGACTGCCAGAATGCCGATGCACATTGGCCAGGCTTTCTTGAACGACGCGGAACAAAACCAGCTCCACTTCGCGGGATAGCCGCCCGGTATAGTGGTCGAGATCTAACCGGACCTGAACACCGCTGCGCTTGGTGAACCCGGTAGTGTAGTCGGCCAGCGCTCCCGCGAGCCCCAGCTCCTCGATCAGGGGCGGATGCAGGAGGTAGCTGAGGGTGCGCACTTCGTTCACCGACTCGCCCACCAAGGCCAGCGAGTCGGTGAGAACCTGCTCGCCCGCTGCGCCGCTCGGCTGGGTGCGCAGGCGAGTGAGGTTCATATGGATGGCGGCCAAGTGTTGGGCGGTCGTGTCATGCAGGTCTCGGGCAATGCGCCGCCGCTCCTCATCCTCGGCCCTCAGCAACTGCAGGAATAGATGCTTGTAGCGCGCCTCGCTTTCGCGAACCGATTGTTCTGCTTGGGCTCGAGCGGTGAGCTCGGACTGGAGCTGAGCGGTTCGAACCCGGACCCGGGAGGACAGGGCACGGTTCCACGACAGACTGCCGAGGAGCAGGACTGCCAGGCTGGTGCCCGTCCACACCAAAATTCGGCGGGCACGCTCACTCAGGAACTTGTCCGGCATGGCGATCTTGACCCACCTTTTGTACAGCATTTCGCGCTCGGCCGGTGTGATGGACGCTAGCGCCTTGCTCAGGATGCCATGCAGTTCCGGCCAGTCGTTCCGAACGGAAATGCCCAGGTGATAGGTGTAGCCCCCTAGTCCGGAGAGCTTCAGATTGGTGATCCCTTCTTTCTCCAGCCACGACGTTGCCACCGGCAGCTCCGACAGGAACGCATCTACCAACCCGAATGACACATGTTTGAGACCGGTGGCCACATCCGGGACGGCGTCCACGGCAAGCTGGGGATGCCGAGTTCTCAAGTAATCCTCAGCGGCCCAGCCCTTGACCACTGCGATGCGGCCTCCCTCGAGCTGCGCGAGGGTGATGTTATCGACCACGCTGCGGCGGGTGATGAGGTAGGTGGGGAGTGTGAGATAGGTTGGGGTGAGTTTCCAATAGACGGCACGCGCGGGCGTCTCCGCGGACGCTGTCACAACATCGGCTCCTCGCGATTCGGGATCGAGGTGCAGCCATTGTTTGGGCGACAGGTGTACAAACTTGAAACGGTAGCTCAAGCGCTGCTCGATGAGGCTGAAGTAGTCCGACGTAATTCCCCAGTGCTTTCCGATCGAGTCGAAATACTCCAGGGGATGGTAGTCGGGCGTGGGGGCCACGCGGATGGTAGGATGAGCCTCGAGCCAACGGCGCTCTTCGGGGGTCAACAGGTCTGGCAGGAGTGAAGGACTTGGCTCGGCAGCTGCGGCGGTTCCCAAGCCGAGGCCGCGCAGCCAGAGCGCGGCCGAAAGGCACAGACAGAACTTGATCGCATGCAGACTCCGGGCCGATTTGTTCATTGCCGCTAGCTCAGCGATTCCAGAAGGTGGTTACGACGCGGAGACTCGCCCGGATGCCGGGAGGCTTGGGTTGTTCGATCGGTATGGTGAAGACGAGCTTCTCCTCATCCTCAGTGATTTCGGCCAGCTGCGGCGCGCTCCCTCGCTGGCTCGCAAACTGGTAATGGATCTTCCAGCTGCCATCGGGATCGAATTCGCCTTCGGGGGTGACTGGGGGAGTCGCTTCGATGGTGATGAGATCACGAAACAAGTATCCGCCTTCAAAGTGGTTCTTGAGAAACAGAAGCCCTTTCACTTCATATTCGGGCACTCGAATACAGATGTCGGCTGCAAAGGCCACGGATTTCCGGCGGGGGTCGACCCTTTGGCTGAGGTCCAAGAATACGTTAAAGAGGAGGGGGCTCTTCGATCGATCGGGTTTGCGGCCTCCGCGCTTGCTGTCGGGGAACAGCTCGTCGTACATCCGGAAGATCGCGCTGTTCTCGTTCGCGGTGCGACGGTGCAGCTGCCACTGCTTGCCGCGGATGCTGACGGTCACTTCAAAGAGGTAGGAAGCGCGGACATCCTTGCCGGCATCCCTCTCCTTTTGCACATCGGGAGGCAGAGTCAGCTCATCTATGTCCAGGTAGCCGTCCGCCCGCACATCGCCGAACAGGAATCGCACCAGGTTTTGAAACCCTTCTTCGCTATTCACAATGCCAAAATGTCCGGAGTGACTCCGGTTGACAAAGGCGTTGGGCGACGATTTCAGAACCCCATCCTCCCATCCGCGGGTCGTTGCATTCGCGATTCGGACCAGTCCGTCGCTGGTTTCGCTGGCCGCGAAGCTGGACAGGCCGCCGGCCACCTTGTAGTCGCCCGGGTTCGTTCCGACCAAGTTGAAGATCCGATCCGGATCGAAACCGGTGACAATGTCCACGGCGTCATCCTCCCGATCCGAGGCCTTGAGGCCGAGGTACTTCGCCATTACGTCGCGGCTGAACGTGTTCATCCCCATGATGGAAAGCCACGACGGAATGTTGCCGAGTCCCCGAACATCGATGCCATTGTGCGGCGTGGCATAGGTGAAAACCTTATCCACTAACCGTCGCGTCGCCGCGTCTCCCAAGCGGGGATTTTGTAGGAAAGCTCGGCAGACCAAGCCACCCATGGAGTGCGCGACCAAGTAAACTCGAAAGTCCTCGTAGGGCGGCTTGCCCGCTTCCTCTTCCTCTTTGGTTAATTTGGTCGCCGGGCCCTCCGGGTACATTCGCTCCCGCAGTCTTTGGATCAGGTCGCCCAGACCTTTGGCGAAATTCTGGATGTCTGGTTTGACATCTTCCCCAATTTCTTCGGAAGAGGGCTCGTAGTAGCGGTAAACCACGAGGCTCCGATACGGCAACCGGCTGGCTGGATCCGCCTCCATGCCCACTTGGTCGATGCCTTCGTCATACACATCACGGTATCCGTATTGTTTCATCAACCGGACGAGAGGTGACTCGAAGAAGAGCTTCTTGATCTTGCGATCCCAGAGTTGTCGAACCTTGGTCGAACCCAAGTTAAAGCCCATGTAGGGATCGGCTACCGTGTCCTCGATCTCGCTTTGAGACATGGCGTAGCCGCGGACATAGATGATGGGGTGTAAGGATTTGGTTTGCATACAATGTGCAGTTGCTTCGACGCCGGTCCAATTGTTCTCACCAGGAGTTCCGGCAGCCCGACTGGATGAAAAGGCTTGGATGCGGCTTCAGACAACTGCTTCTACCCGCCCCTGCGAGCGAAGCCAGGAGAATTTTTCGCAGGAGGGGAGAAAGCTGCCCCAAGACTTGTGATCGTCCCCTACAATCCGCAATTGTAGGAACCGACGTAAGAATGCTTCCGGCGGGCCTGGTTGCGCTCAGGTGACCGACGCGCGTTAAGGTGGCGCGCAGGAAAAGCGGTGGCATGCCACGCGCGGTCCATAGAATCTACCCGGGATTCTTTACGCTGAGAGGAGTGATGGTAACCGGGATCAGGTTCGTGATCATCCGCTCCCGAGCCCAGTCGAAGATCCTAATCCTTCCCTCAAACCCTGCCGTCGCCAGTCGGGAGCCGTCGGGAGTGAAGGCGAGGGCGAAGACGGCACCCTGATGTCCGCGGAGCGTCACCTTTCGCTGGCCATTCTCCACAGCATGAACACGAACTTCTCCCGGAGGGTTGCCGGAGGTTGCGAGGAACTTCCCGTCGGGACTGAATGCGACCGCGGTGACCCCTCGGTCAAAGTGCTCAAACTCTCGGATGGCGTTGGGGTCGCGGTCCGGGTTGATGTTGTCGGGCTTCGCTTCTGCCTTGTAGAGCCGCGGTCGTACCTCTGAGCCGAACACCACCCAGTTTTCCTTGGGATGCTTGGCGAGGCAGACAATGGGTTCGGTGTCCCGGTTGAGCACGTCGATGAGGGCTCCCGTCGCCGCGTCGACCAGCTTCATCGAACGATCGCGGCTTGCGGTGACGATCTGTGTCCCATCCTTGACAAAGACTGCTCCCCACACCCAGTCGCTGTGCTGATCAAAGCGAACCAGTTCTTTCCCGTCCGCCACCCTCAGCACTCGGGCCGTCTTGTCGGCAACGCCGAGCGCCACTCGTGTGCCATCGGGTGACCAATGGATCCCGTAGGCGGAGTCATGGGCCACTTGGTAAACGTGACGGGGCGTGGCGCTTGGGATCTCCCAGATCTGGACTTCGCCAGAACGGCCCGGAGAGCTGGCGGCCACCGCGAGTTGGTGTCCATCGGGCGAGAACTCGAAGGACTCGATGCGTGTGGCCTCGCCGACCAACCTGGGGCCGGCTGCCTGGTTCGTAGAATCCAGCAGGAGCACTTCTCGCTGTCCCCCGACCGCGAGCCACCGTCCGTCGGGGCTGAAGGCGATGGCTCTCAGAACCGGGGGCGCGGAATAGATCGCGGGTTGAGGCGGCAACTGGGAAGGCTTTGGAGTGTCGTCGGGCGCACCAGCCAACAGCCAAGTCTTCACGATATGGATCTCGGCGGGCGTGAGCGGGTCGTCGTCCTTCGGCATCGCCGGTTTGGGGCCCGTGATCTGCTCGAGCAGCACGCTGTGCCTCGGATCCTTGAGGCTCAGCAGATCCCCGTGTTTCCCCCCTTTGACGATGGCCGCGTAGCTGGTGAGGTCCAGCCCGCCCTTCTCCTTGCCTGGACGATGGCAGCTCAGGCAGGATTTTTTGAAGATGGGCAAGACCTCTCGGGTATAGGACACCGCGGAATGGGCCGTGCCAGAACCTAGGAGCAAGAACAGGATCCACCACCGATTCATGGTTCAACCCTCACCTTCAGGACATAACTCGGCGTGCTTTTTGCCGCGATTTCACCGACGGAGGACACGGCGATGAAGTAGTCTGATTCGTCGGTGCACTTCACCGTGAGCGCGGGGTCTCGGCCAGCGGTATCGTCGTTGGAGGCGAGCAGCGCACCTGTGGCATGGTAGACATTCAGGGAGGCGTCGAGGTTGGATCCCAGCTGAGCGGCGAAAAGCTCGGCCCGGAGACTTTGCCCGGCCTTCACGTGGATCTTGAACACGTCGACGTCTGTCGCCTGGCTCAGCGTGCCGGCAATGGACCAGCCCGTTTCGACTGCTTGCGCTTCCTTGAAGCCGCCATTCGGATCTTTCTCGTCGATGAGCATGCCTTTCGCTGCCACATACAGCCGCAGCGAATTGCTCTCTCCTTTGGGACCCGTGGCTACCAACGTGACGTTGGTGCCTAGCGGAGAGTTGTCGGGCACGCGGAACTCGGCTTGTAGCGATTGTTCGATGGCTGGCTTGCCCTTCGCCTTCTCCTTCTCTTTTTCGGTCGGCTTTTCTCCGGGTGGGGGCGGTAGGATGAAACCTTTGATTTCGAGTGGAGTATCGCCCCCGAGCAGGCGAAGCGAAGTGAGATCGTCGAGGTGATGTCCCCGAATCACCAATTTGTGGGTGGCGCCAACTGCGAGAACGAATGGCGTCGCAGAGCTGAGCGACGGGGCCTCGGACTCGGCCGATTTGGCTTTCTCATCTTCGGCCCAGCTTGGAGTGGCCCAGGTCCCGAGTAGAGCGAGGCAGCCGCAGCAGAGCGACAGTTTCATGAAGGGATGGGTTAGGAGTAGAGTTCGTGAACCGGGGTCCCCTCGTCGAGGATTTGCACCGGACGTCCCTCGGGCGTGATGATCTGTTTTCGAGGGTCGATGCCGAGCGCCTCATAGACCGTCGCGCAGACGTCGGCAGGGCGCACGGGCCGCTCGGTCACGAAGGCTCCGTCCTTGTCGGTGGCTCCCAGAATGTGACCGCCTTGAACTCCGGCTCCGGCGAACAGCAGGGATCCCGCGCGGCCCCAATGGTCTCGTCCGGCATCCTTGTTGATCTTGGGGGTTCGCCCGAACTCACCCATAACGAGGATGAGCGTCTCCTTTAAGGATCCGCGTTCATGCATGTCGGTGAGCAGCGCCGCGAGTCCCAGATCTAGCTCCGGTAACTTCTTGTCGAGGTTCTCGAAAATCTTGGCGTGATGGTCCCATCCGCCGTAGTTGACGGTAACGAATCGAACTCCCGACTCCACCAGCCGCCGGCCGAGCAAGCAGCTCTGGCCAAACTCAGTTCTCCCGTAGCTGTCGCGAAGCTTGGCTGATTCTCTCTCGATCGCGAACGCCTCCTGCGCTTGCGGTGACAGAATCATGTCAGCCGCCTTTTGCGAGAACTCGTCATAGGTGGCGATCTGGTCGTTGCCGTGGATGCGCGAGGCGAGGGAGTCCACCGCTTGCAGCAAAGTCCGGCGTCGCTTGAGCACTTCGGGAGTCGAGGCGGTAGGGCAGGTGAGGTCGCGCACCTTCCAGTCCTTTTGGTTGGGGTTTCCCGCCTTGAACGATTCGTAGCGACCTCCCATCCAGGCGCTCTTACCTAGCTCCCAGGTGAAGCTGGGGTTTTTCGGCACTGCCACGTAGGGCAGGACCTTCCCGCTGAAGCCGGTTTCGTGGGCGACGACGGCACCCATCGCGGGATGGTCGCCAAAGGGTGAGCCGAATTTGCCACTCATTACCCAGTTGGTCGCCGTCTCATGATGGTCGTTCTCGTGCGTGCCTGATCGGATGAGGCAAACTTTGTCCATGGCTTTGGCCATCTGGGGCAGGAGCTCGCCGATCTGGAGTCCGGGGATCGTGGTGGGGATCCCTTTGTATTTCCCGCGGATCTCCTCGACCGCGCCAGGCTTGAGATCGAAGGTGTCGTGATGTGAGAGGCCACCGCCCAGATAGATGAGCAGCACGGATTTGGCCCGCGGTGCGCGAGCCTTGGCTTCGGCGGTTGATGCCTTGGCTCCGTTCTCCAAAGAGAGCAAACCACCGAGCGAAAGCCCCAGCGGCGAGAGTGCGCCGATCCTCAGAAAATCCCGACGTGAGTAGCCGTTGCACAGCGACGACCGTCGGGTGGAGAGGGCGATGTCGAGCATAGTCGTGGAGGTTTGAGCTAGTGGTTGAAGGAAAACTCTTTGGAATTGAGCAGCGCCCAGAAGAGGTCGGGCAGCGCGGATGCTTGGCCAGGGGTGTTTACGATGTCGAGGCATCGTCGCAGTTCCCCCGCGCTCGGCGGTCGGCTGAACGTCGCGAGGAAGAGTTGGGTCACGATTTCCTGGGGAGATTTCGCAGCGGATTGGATAGCACGGAGCCGTCCGTCCGGGGAACTCACTTTGCGAGTCACCTCTTCCCCGTTCTGAAGGTGGAGGAGCTGAGGGAGGGTGACTTCTCCGTTGCGTTCGCAGGCGCAGGCGGTTACCCGTTCGCTGCGCCCGAAGAGAGTCAGGAAATAGCTGCCGACCGTCGCTTCGGGAAGCTGGATCGCACGAAGCCCCACCGGGAAGCCTTCGAAGCTATCTGGAACCCCGGTCGCGGCGCTGATAGCGTCGGCGATAACCTCGGAGGGCAACCTTCGGGCGTAGTAATGAGAATAGAACCGGGTGTCCGTCTCGTTACCGGCAACGGTCTCCGAGCTGAGCTGGTAGACGCGGGAGGTGAGTATGAGCCGCATCACATGACGCAGATCGTAGCCGGATTGCTCGAACTCGCGAGAGAGAACGTCCCAGAGCTCGGGGTTCGACGGAGGGTTGCTGGCGCGAAGATCATCGACTGGCTCCACGAGTCCTACGCCCAAGAAGTGTTTCCAGAGTCGGTTGAACATGACGCCGCTAAAGGCGGGATTCTGGGGGGACGTGATCCAATCCGCCAGCTTGACCCGTGGATCCGTCACGCCGCCCCAATCCACAGGAACGCGATCCAACGCCCTCGCTTCCAGCTGCTGGTGCGTTCGGGGCTGGTTGGCATAGGGTGCCCGGGCGCGTGCCCGGACCCACTCGCGCTTGGCCTGTGCTGCCTCCCGCTGACGCTCTGCATATCGTTGGCTTGCTTCTTCCGTACCTTTGCTTTCGACCTTGAGGAGCTGGGCTTCGGCCTCTTGAAGCTTCTTCTGCGCCTCGCTGAATCGCTTCATTTTCTCCTTCTCGTCCCGACTTGCGATCGCGAGTTCGGTCGTTGGCTTCCGGTCCAACAAAACTCGGTTGAAGAAGGCGGCGAAGTGGTAAAAGTCATCCTGGGTGTAGCGCTCCAGCGGGTGGTTATGGCATCGAGCGCAGCCGATTCGCGCTCCCAGAAAGGTTTGCGCTACGGCGTCGGTCACTTCGCTCTCGGTGGGCTGCTTCTCCCCCACCAGGTAGATAAAGTAACCGATCTCCGGGGAGCCAATAGAATCGCCTCGGGCGGTGAGGACCCTACGGACCAACTGATCCCATGGTCGATGGGCGGCGACCTCACCCCGCAGCCAGGTATGGAAGGCTCTGACGTTCTTGTTGCCCCGCACGTCGTGGTCCCGTTCCTTGCGATTCTGGAGCAGGTCGGCCAACTGGAGAGTCCAATAATCGGTGAACTCGGATCGCAGGAACAGAGACTCCACCAGGCGATCTCGTTTGTCGGGTCGTTTGTCGGCGTCGAAACGCTCTACTTCTGCGGTCGTAGGCAGCGTTCCGATGGTGTCCAACATGGCGCGACGGAGGAAGGTGAGATCGTCCGTAGGCCGCGACGGCGGCAGACGAAGCGCCCGTAGTTTATCGAAGACGGGCCGATCCACAGCATTCCGCTCCCCCTTGAAGGCGGAGGAGGCGACCGACTGGCGGAAAGGGGCGGTAAACCGGACCACGCTGACCAGGCCCTGGAAATGGGCGCGGATGCTGGTTTCGCCGCTCCGGCGCATCTCAACCAGTCCTTCGGGAGTAACGCTGGCGATGGGCTCGTTGTTAGAAAAGAACTGCGCCAGCCAGGTCACGTCTTTCACCCGACCATCCGGCCAATGAGCCCGTACCAGAAGCTGCTGTGTTGATCCGGGCGTGAGGAGGCGGTCCCCAGGCAGAATCTCGAGTCGGTCTGCACTGGGTTCATTGGTTGCAGGTCCGGGAGCCCTGGCTCGAATCCAGTCCACCAGCATGCGGTGATAACGTGAGCCTTCCTCGAACTTCACTTTCCCCTCGTGCGGGACTATCCCGAGCGGCTTTTGGACCAGCAGCGAGTCTTCCGGAAACGCTGGATCAATCCGTCGGCCCATGACATCGGTCGTCAGCCAGGCATGATCAAGCTCGGGGGCGTAGCCACGGAGGGAGAGCTTGAAGCCGTTCTGCCCCGCTTGCTTGCCATGGCAGGCGCCCATGTTGCATCCCAGCCGGGTGAGGATCGGTTCGATGTCCTGCTGGAAGCTTGGCACCGGGTAGTTCACGGCTCCCGTCACGCGAATTGGGATACGGCTGGTGGCACCCCGATAGACCGCAATCAAGTCCGCGTAGCCATCGGCCACCGGCCGGCACAGTCCGTTGCTCGCCACGAGGAACACCGAAGGATCCGAAGAGTAGAAGCGGGTCCGAGGTGTCAGATCGTTTGAGTCTGGGCCGCTGACTAAAACCCCATGACGATCCTCGGCGGAACGGAGTTCGATCGAACTGGGATGCAGAGTGAGGCGCGGTTGGGAAACCTCGCGGCCAGCGGCGTTGCCACTGAGGGAAATCCAGAGGGCTGCTGACACCCCAAGCGACGCCCAGATCTGGGAACGAAGCCCAACAAGGCTCCATCGAAAACCAGAGAGTGAGGTCGTCAACACTCGAGTCTGACGGATTCGTGCGTCGATTGTTTCAAACGTGTTTTTCAAGCCGTGCGTCTATGCCTTCGCCATAGAAAGCTCCCAGGGAGCAGCCCATGGACTGGCATCAATAGGGAACATCGAGACACTTTAGGAAATCTGCGGATGATTTGCCAGCCTGGATCTTCGCGAGTGCTGATTCGTTGCGCTATGGAGTCAGGATGAACTCGGCGGCCTTATGCCGGGCTTTCAGCCCTGGAAGGGAGGGGATGTTTACCTGGGGTTGTCACCCCAGGCTGGGATTGGACGCACCGTTGGTGCTCCAGCGCGACGAGCTTCCGAACCAATACCAAATTCATCCCAGAACCCTAATCCCAGATTCCTACGGAATTCATCACTGGGGTTGAAGCCCGCGGGCCACAGGCCCAGCACCATCTCAGCCTGGGGTGACAACCCCAGGTCCCATCACCCCACACACGCTGAGGGCTGAAAGCCCGCACCATCGCAGGGAATCACCCGCTGAATTCAACCTGAATCTCACTCCCTTCGAACCACACTCGAATCCCTCTGCCCCGCAACATACCGCTGGGAAAGACGGGCCGGATCGCTAAACTGCTGCCGCAGCTGAGCGCCTGCCTGTTTATGATATCTGGCAAAAAGACCCCAACTTGGATCGTCCCTCTAGCCATGTCGGTTCTGGTCGGCGTGTTTGGGTGGTGGGGTACCGGTCGATTGCGGCAGACGGTGGAGAACCAGCTCAAGGCGGAATTGGCGGCCACGCTGGAGGCGAACGTCACGGCGCTCGATATCTGGATGAAGAACGAGGGCAAGCTGGTTACCTCGCTCGCCCAGGATCCCCAGGTTCGAGACCTCGCCCTTCGTGCTCTGGCCAAGGCGAAGACGGTCGCGGAAGGGCCGACTGACCAAACCGAGTTCATCGAACTGCTCGCGTTGCTGAAGCCGCGTCTCTCATTGATGGGTTACGACCTGATCCAGTTGGTCAGCACCAATCAACTGAGTTTGAGTCCCTCACCGCGTCGTCGGGGACGGGGATGGACTCCGGTTTACGAGGAGCACGTGGAGAAATTTTCAGAGCTGTTTAGCACCGGACAACCGGTGGTCATCACTCCTTTCAAGCCGAAACGTTCTCGATTCCCAGGCCGCCCGCCCGGTTCGCCTCCAGGCGACGTCTCGGCCCGGCCATTCCCGGGGGGCGGCCCTTCGGACCCTTCCGGACCACCAGGTGCACCTCCGGGGTTCTCGCCCCCACGCGACCGTGCCTTCCCCTCTCCGGGCGGGCGGCCTCGTTTCGGTGACCTGACACTGATGCAGGTTGCGGCGCCGATTCGGGACGAGGATGGGCGCATTCGCGGGGCCCTGGCGTTGATCATCAATCCGGAGGCCGAGTTCACGCATATTCTGTCGGTCGCTCGCTCCGGGGAAAGCGGCGAGACCTATGCGCTCGATGAACACGGAATGCTACTGTCGCGAAGCCGATTCGACGACCAGCTCAAAAAGCTGGGGTTGTTGGACGTGCGGGAAGGAGCCAGCTCGGCGTTGAATTTGCGCCTGAGCGATCCTGGCGTGGATTTTCCTGCCAAGATCGTCCGGGAGGATCCCACCAACTCCACCCGCGCTCTGACCTTCATTGCCGCCAAAGCGGTGAGTAGCACCAATGGATTGAGTGTGGTGCCATCGCGGGATTATCGAGGCGTGCCGGTGGTGGGTGCCTGGCGGTGGCTTCCTCAGCATGGATTCGGCGTCGCCACGCAGGTGGATGCGTCCGAGGCGTTTCGTCCTCTCGGAGTTTTGAAAGTGCTGTTCGTGATGCTGTTCCTGCTCCTTCTCGTCTGCACCTTACTCATGTTTTTGTTCTCGTATCTGCACCTGATGTGGCAGCGACGGCTCAATGAGGCCGAGCTTCGCGTGAAGCAACTTGGCCAATACAAATTGGAGGAGAAGATTGGGGAAGGAGGCATGGGGGTTGTGTACCGCGCGCATCATTCCCTGATGCGGCGGGAGACTGCCGTTAAGCTGCTCTTGCCCAACCGGGCTGACTCGAGTGCGATCGAGCGCTTTGAGCGTGAGGTGTGCCTGACCTGCCAGCTCACCCATCCCAACACCATTCAAGTCTACGATTACGGACATACTCCCGAGGGGATATTTTACTATGCGATGGAGCTGCTGCGGGGCTTGACGCTTTCCGACTTGGTGGCGCGATATGGGCCGCAGCCGGAGAGCCGGGTAATTTATATCTTGGTTCAGATCTGCGGATCCCTCGAGGAAGCGCATGATCGAGGCTTGATCCATCGCGACATCAAACCGGCGAATGTGTTTCTCTGCCGCTTGGGCGGAGTTCCCGATTGCGTCAAGGTGTTGGATTTTGGCCTGGTGTGTTCCTATCGCTCCGCTTCGACGGATGGAGGACAGGGCGGGTTGGAGGCGGCCGCGGTCGGAACCCCGCTCTTCATGCCGCCGGAGGCCTTAACGGATCCATTGCGCAGCGATCCGCGCAGCGACCTCTACTCCTTGGGCGCTCTAGCGTATCATTTGCTGACCGGCTGCTATGTGTTTGAGTCGGATACGGTGGAGGGGCTCTATGAGAAGCACAAGATGGAGCTGCCCTTGCCGCTGAGTGCGCGCACGAGGAATCCGATCAGCCCGGAGCTGGAGCAGATCATCCTGAGTTGCCTGGAGAAGGATCCCACTCTGCGTCCCGGCGGTGCTGCCGCATTGAGGGACCGCCTCCTGGGCACCCCGGCAGCCCGGTCCTGGACGCTGGAGGATCGTAAGTCTTGGTGGGCTGCCTATCAATCGTCCGGGGATTTGCAACAGCGCCTGGTCGGAGCGCCTGTCAGTTCCGTGGAGGCCACGGTTAAGATCGATTTCCAGAACCGCACCCCTTGACCACACCCGGGACAGTGGCCCGGCATCAGGGCTTGCGGAACCACATTCGGGTTCCTATCCCACGCCAATATTTCCAGGCCAGCAGCACGTGTCGATTCCACTGGCGCGGCCGGTTCCATAAGGCCCCTGCACCCAGGGTTAACCACGGAGCCGGATGCCTCAGTTTCAGACCCGCCTGCTCCCCAAGCCAGCGCAGGCTCCGGGTGTTGAAGAGGGTCAGGTGGATCAGCGGGCTGATGGCGTCAAAGTCCTTTCGGTTCAGGGTTGAGGTAGGTTCCGCAGCACTTCCGCTGCGCTTGAGCTTCCCGGCGAGTTTGGCATGCCCGGGGACCCCCCAGAGCATGAGGCCGCCGGGCTTCAAGCATCGAGCCAGACGTCGCGCCATCCCCGCCGGGTCGATCAAATGTTCAAGGACCTGATCGACCATGATGAAGTCGAAGCTGTTGTCGGCCAGAGCCGGCTCATCCACGAGCTTCACGCCGTGTGCGCGGGCATGCTCACGGGTGGTCTCGGAAACCTCGACGCCCCACACCTGGCATCCGAACGCCTGAGCCATGAGCGCAAAGCGGCCCCAACCCATGCCGAAGTCGAGGATTTGCGGGCTGCCTTGCGGCAGAAGCTCGCGCAGCAGGATGACATCCTGGGCCTGGTGAGCCAGGCCGATTAGGGGGCTGTCCTGAGGCCGGTGAGGGGATTCGTTGACGCCGTACATGAGGGACGCTTCGGCGTCGGTCAGCACCCAGCGTTGGTAGAGCGCGGAGCACTTGGGACACTCATGCACTCGAAAAGGTACCCCCTCGAGGGGCCAAGGTGGGGGCGAGCGAAAACCGATCTGCTTCCAGTAGCGGGCGATGCCTGGATCGGAGAACGGAATATCCAGCAGTGGCGGTGATGCCGGGGTCGCGCAGACGGGACAGTGAAGGCGTTCGATCATGGCCCTTGGAGGTGGCTGGCGAAGGTGGCCGCCTGGGTGCGCAGCGCATAACGTGACTCGAAGGTCTGTCGCGCGGTTAACCCCATGCGAGTTCGCAAGATGTGGTCGGAGATGAGGCGATCGAGCGACTGAACCCACTCTTCAGGCCGAGTGACGAACAGGGCGGCCTGATCGTTCACGAAGAGCTCCCGGGTCGCGGTCAGCGGGGTGGCGACCGTTGGCACCCCGCAGGCCATGTATTGAAGGCCTTTGATGGGCGATTTGGCGGCGGCGAAGGGATTATCGGGCAGCGGCAGGAGCCCGATGGAAAATGATGGGACGACTCGTGGTTCGCAGCCGGGTTCCCAGGGAATATGTTTCCAGCGAATGGTCTTCAGAGACGGGGCCTGGCCGCAAAGAACAGTCCATTCCACTTGGGGGTGGCGCTGTTGAATCTGGGCCAGCGCTGGCTCCAGCGCTTCAAGGTAGGGCAGGTTTCCCGGGGCTCCCGACCAGCCGATGCGCAGAGTCCCGTGGGCTTCGGGGGGGGCTGGCTGCCAGAGCACCTCGTCGAGGGACATAGGAAAAATCCGGGCTTTGTCGGTCCATTGACCCAGATAGGAGGCGATGACGCCATTGGCGGTGAGACAAAGATTGGCCGCGCGGGCAACGGCCCGGATTCGGGATCGGGTGCGAAGGCGGGTGATCCAGCCATGGGGCTTTCCATGAGGCTCCCAGATGGCGTCGTCGATATCATAGAGCAGGCGCTTGGCGTGTTTCGCCAAACGACGCAGCTGTCCGGATCGGAAGAGTTTCTTCTGAATGATGACCGCATCGTAAGTCCCGATCTTGTCCCAGTTGGTGAACGAGTTGGCGGGTGTTGCTTCGATTTGAATACCGAGAGAGGCAAGCGAATCGAGGTAGGCATGGATGCGGAACTGTGAGCTGGCACAGTTGGCGTCGCCAAAATTCAGGCTGAGGACCCGCATATCCGAAGGGGATGAAGTACTCGCAACCGCATCGAGGGGTCAAGCGGGGTTTGAGGCGGCCGAACTGCCCCCTCCACGCTCGGGAGTTGAACAAACCGGGCGGAGCTGGTCAGATGGCGCCTTGAACTCACGTGCTCATTGCTGCGGTCGAGCGGCCCTGTCTTACGGGCTCCGCGTTTTGCTGGTATCGCTCCTGGTTCACACTTCTCTGCCTCAGGTGGCCCACGCCGCCGCCGCTCGCTGGTGGAAGGGCAATCTGCATACCCACACCTTGTGGAGCGATGGAGATGATTTTCCTGAGATGGTAGCGGACTGGTACAAGAGTCGAGGCTACCATTTCCTGGCGCTGTCGGATCACAACCAGATGCAGTTGGGGGAGAAGTGGGTGAACAAGGCCCGGCTGGCGGAGAAGGAGGCGACGGTGGAGCGCTACCGCGCCCGGTTCGGGGCCGCCTGGGTGAGCGAGCGAACCGTGGGGGATCAGGAATCGGTCCGGTTGAAGACGCTGTCCGAGTTCTCGCCGCTGTTCGACGAGCCTGGACGGTTCCTGCTGATCCCGGCGACTGAGATTACCGCCCAATACAAGCTCTGGCCGGTTCATGTGAACGCCTCAAACATCAAGGCTCCCTTGGTCGTCCCCACGGGCAACAGCGTTCTAGAGGTCATGCAGGCTTGCGTGGATGCGGTCCTGCGGCAGAGAGCCTCCACCGGTCAGCCGATGGTTCCGCATATTAACCATCCGAACTTCGGCTGGGCGGTGACCGGGGAGGATCTCGCCCAGCTGCGCGGGGAGAAGTTTTTCGAGATCTACAATGGTCATCCAGAGGTTCACAATCTGGGCGATGGGACACGCCTGGGCACCGAGGCGATCTGGGACGTTGTGCTGGCCTTGCGCCTTTCGAAGACCAAGCTGGGACCGATGTATGGCCTGGCGGTAGACGACTCCCATCGTTACCACTCCTTCGCGCCCCAGCAGAGCAATCCGGGCCGCGGGTGGATCATGGTGCGCAGCGCTCAGCTCAAGGCGGGCGACCTCATTCAGGCGATGGAACGGGGTGACTTCTACGCCAGCACGGGGGTGAAACTGCGCGACGTGAAGCGCGAACGGAAGCGGCTGACGGTCACGGTGGACCCTGACCCCGGAGTGACCTACACCATTCAATTCATCGGCACTCCCAAGAGCTTCTTGGCCGAGGGGCAGCCGATCATCGCGAAAGATGGACGGCCGTACCCCACCACTCGGCGCTACGGCTTGGAGGTGGGCATGATTTTGAAACAGGTGCAAGGGATGACCGCATCGTATGAGTTGGACGGATCGGAGCTCTACGTGCGCGCGAAAGTGATTTCGTCCAAGTCGAAGGAGGCTGCCCTGAGTCTGGAGGAAAAAGAGAGCGCCTGGGTTCAGCCTCTCGCCCCGTCACCTTAGACCGGCCAACGCATCGGCGATGCTGGGCGCTGAGAAGTGGAATCCCGTCGCGGAAAGTTTGGTTGGCGCCACGCGCGTGCTCGCCAACAAGGTGGCTTCCGCCATCTCCCCAAAGATCAGTCGGGCCATCAGGCTGGGGAGCGGCAGAAGTGTGGGACGCCCGAGCGAGCGGCCCAAGGCTCGGGTGAATTCGAGATTGGTGACTGCTCCTGGTGACACGGCGTTGACCGGTCCCGAAAGGCGCGTGTCCGCCAAGCAGTGATCGATGGCTGCCAGCAGGTCAGGGAGAGTGATCCAACTCATGTATTGCTGCCCCGAGCCGATTCGCCCCCCGACTCCGAGGCGGAACGGAGGAAGCATTTTGGCCAGCGCTCCTCCGCTGGGTGAGAGCACCACGCCCAGGCGCAGGTGGACGCAGCGAATTCCAGCCTGCCGCGCGGGTTCGGTCTGTGCCTCCCAGGCCTGACACACTTCGGAGAGAAAGCCCGCACCGGCGACCGAATCCTCCGTGAGAACCTCGGAGCCGCGATCTCCGTAGAAGCCCACCGCCGAGGCGGATACCAGCACTTGCGGGGGCGATGATAATCGAGCCAGCGTGGCGCAGAGTAGTTGGGTGCCTTGGATGCGGCTCTGCAGAATGCGATCCTTCTTGGCCCTCGTCCATCGGCCCTCGGAGATATTGTCCCCCGCGAGATGCACGACCTGGCCAACCCCGGCAAAGCAGCCCGGGTCGATTTGCCCAGCTGATGGGTTCCAAAGGGAAAAAGGAATGTTTCCCGCTCCCGGGGAGCGAAGCAGTCGGCTCACCGGTCTTTCCTGGCGTTCCCACTCGTTGACCAAGGCGGACCCGACAAATCCGTTGGCGCCGCTGACCAGTGTCCGGTTTTGAGTCACCTGGGCATTCAGCCTGAAAGTGGGGTCTTCTGTAAAGCGTTGGGGGGGGTGTCAAAAATTTAGAGTTAAGCCTCAACTACTTCTGACGATTGGACCCTTGAAGTTGCTGCGTGTCCCTGTGCGAACCACCCCGTTGGGACCCGGTAATTCATCGGACCACGAGCTAAAACGAGAATCGAATGAAGACACTGTTGCTCCGCCTGCTGGCTGTTTTGACGGCCCTTTGCCCCGGACTTGCCCACTCCGCCGACGTGCAGAATTATTTCCTGGCGAAGGGACAGCGTTATGAGCAGACCAATGCCCTCTCACCCTTGCTGAGCGCCGGGTCGGCGTTCCGGTTTTCTTCAGGCGTGGAGACCGTGCAATCGAATCTTCTAGGCGCCGCCTTCCTGGTTGTACCAGGGGGTGCGACCCTCATTCTGACCAACCACGACCATCACTTCGAGCACGAGCAAGGATTCGTGGATCAGACGGCGCTCGACTCGGCGCTGTCGGCCGGGGACTACACCTTTTTGCTCGTGTCGACCAATGGGATCACGAACTCCGCCACGCTCACTCTCGCGACCGACTCCTATCCGGTGGCTCCATCGGTGGTGAACTGGGAAGCGTTGCAACAGATCGACGCATCGCAGGGAACCTCCATTCAGTGGGATGTCTTTGTCAATGGCACCACGAACGATACCATCGTGGTGGAGTTATGGGATGAGCAGGGAAATCGGGTGCTGGGTACTCCAGGGCCGGTTGAGCCGGGCAATCTCGGCGGAACGAATCTAGCGATGGTCATTGACGGTGGTGTGCTCGTTCCGGGCACGTTGTATAAGGGCCGTTTGGTGTTTATCAAGCTGGTGGCGGTGAACACCAACAGCGTTCCCGGGGCGATCGGAGTGGCGGGGTACTTTCGAGAGACCGTGTTCCCGCTGATGACGGTTGCTCCCCCGCCTGCGCCGCTGGAGTACTTTCTCGCCAAGGGACGCCAGTATGAGCAGACGAACGCCACCGGGCCTCAAGCCATCGCCGGGGTGCCTTTCCGATTCATGTCGGGCGTGGAGCCGGGCGGCAGTAATATCGTCGTGGGAGCCAGCCTGACTCCCCCGGGAGGATCCACGCTCACGTTGAGCAACCGCGACTCGAGCTTCCAATACGAGGCCGAGTTCCCGGATCAGACCACCCTGGATGCCGCGTTCTCCGCGGGTGGATACACGTTTTCGATGGTTGGCACCAACGGGGTCACGAATACGGCATCGCTGACCCTCCCGCCCGACAACGGGTCCTACCCGGGCGCTCCCCGCGTCGCGAACTGGGAGGATCTTCAAGCCATTGATCCGGCGCAGGGCTTTGCCGTCGTCTGGGATGTCTTTGCGAATGGCACCACCAACGATACGATTGTCTTGGAAATCTGGGATGAGCAGGCTGGACAGCTGGTAGGCACTCCGGGTCCGGTGCAGCCAGGCAGCCTCGGTGGGACCAATGTCTCCTTTGGAGTCAGGGGAGGCATCTTGGCGCCGAACAAAACCTATCAAGGCCGTCTGATGTTCGTGAAGCTCGCGACGGTGGATACGAACACGCTTCCCAATGGACTTGGCTTGGTTGGTTACTACGGAGAAACCGCCTTTCCGCTGCAGACGCTTGGATCCGGCGGGTCGGGCGGATCAGGTGGGCCCGATCTGATCCAATTTGGAACAGGAACCCAAAGTGTCGGGGAGAACGTGCCGAGCACCTTTGTGACGGTCGCTCGCACGGGCACCAATGGTCCGGTCAGCGTGAATTTGTTTTCGTCGGACGGGACGGCCACCGGGGGACAGGACTACGGCCCCATTTCGATCCCACTGATTTTCGGTCCCGGTGTTCAGTCGACCAATGTAGAGATTGTCATCTTCGATGACTCCGCGCCCGAGCAAAACGAGACGCTCCTGCTGCAGTTGGCTAATCCGACCGGTGGAGCGGCCCTCGGAAGCGCTACCAATCTGGTTCTGACCATCGTGGACAATGACTCTGGCAATGGTGGAAGCGGCGGCAACGGCGGGAATGGAGGCAACGGCGGGAATGGCGGGAATGGAGGGGACGGTGGCGGCAGCGATTTCGCCATGTTTCATGTCGCCAAGGGACAGCAGTATGAGCAGACCAACTCATCCGGCCCTCTCTTGCTGAGCGCTGGAGCTTATGAATTCTCCGCGAGCGTCGAACCGGGTGCCAGCAATGGGCTTAGCCAGGTGGAGATTGTAATCCCTTCAGGCAGCACGAAAGGCTTAACAAATGAGGGATACAGCTTCGTCCTGGAGGAGCGTTTTGACAACTTGAACGCCCTCGATTTGGCCTACGGACCTGGCGACTACACCTTGAGCTTAGTTGGGACTAATGGCAGCACCAACAGGGTGAGCTTGGTTCTGGCGGTGGACGAGGATCCTTATCCGAGCGCGCCGCGCGTGGCGAATTGGCAGGCGCTTCAGACGGTGAATGCGGCTCAGTCGCTGACGGTGACCTGGGATGCGCTTGAGAATGCTCGCACGAATGACTTCATCATTCTGGAGGTTCGATCGGAGCAGGGGGATGGCTCGCTGTCGACCCCGCCTCCGATGGCGCCAGGATCATTGTCGGGAACGAACCTCCAGGTGGAGTTGCCGCCCGGAGCTCTGGCCAGCGGAAAGGTGTATGAGGCTCGGCTCCTGTTTGTGAGGCTCTTCGCAGTTGACACCAACTCCGTTCCCGGATCTGTCGGATTGGTCGGCTACTATCGGCAAACCCGCTTCACGATTGCCACCAGCCCTGGCGGAGGGGCGGGAGGCAACTCCTCGGGCGGTCCGAGCTTCTTTGTATCGAAGGGCCAGCAATATCAGCAAACCAACGCCGCCCCGCCCTCGTTGCTGAGCGCCTCCCTTCCGTTCCGGTTCTTCTCCGCCGTAGATCCCGGATCGAGCAACATCCTGGGCAACGCCACTTTGAAGCTGCCCAGTGGAGTCTCCAAGACCTTCTCCAACGCCAACTCGCAGCTTGAGGTCGGTCAGGGATTCAGCTCCAAGTCGCTGCTGGACGCCAGTTATGGATCCGGTGCCTACACCTTCACGTTCCTCCTCCTGAACGGCGCGACCAACAAATCGGTTTTGAATCTGGGAGCTGATGCCTACCCTCCGGTCCCGCATCTGATCAATTGGCCTGAACTTCAGGAGATTGAGGTGGAGCAGCCCTTTATCATGGCCTGGCTTCCGTTCACCAATGGCACGCCAGCCGACATGATTGTGGCGGATGTCTTCACTGAACAGGGTGATTACGTTACCAGCACCGACGAGCTGTTCGAGAAGGGCACCCTGACCGGAACCAACTTGTCGATTACCTTCCCTTCAGGAATCCTGACGACGAACACCCGGTATCACGCCCGTCTGATGTTCGTGAAGCGTACCGGCATTGACACCAACGCTCTGCCGGGTGGAGTGGGCATGTCGGGATATTACCGGGAGACGATGTTCCCCTTGGCGACTCTTTCGGCCGCTCCCGAGGCCGGTCGTGTTCAATTCAGCTCCCTTGTCTACTTGGCGCCCGAAAACGACGCCGCTGCCACGGTTACGATTCTGCGCAATGGAACCAATGGAACGATCACCGTCGAGCTTGAAACCCAGGATGTCAACGCCACCGCCGGTCTCGACTTTGAGCCGATCAGCACGACGCTCACGCTTCAATCCGGGATGTCTGAAACCAACATTCTAGTGAGTCTCATCGATGACCAGCTCAAGGAGGGCGACGAAATGCTGGTCCTGCGTTTGTCCAATCCGACCGGAGGTGCGGTGTTGGGCAGTCGCACCAATGCGATGTTGACGCTGCTTGATAACGAACTCGCCAGCGCGGGCACCCTCCAATTCAACCCTTCCACCTATTCGGTTCCGGAGGCCTCGCCCAGCGCACGGTTGACCGTGACTCGATCCGGTGGCTCCTCCGGTACCGTGAGCGTCGGTTATCGTGTTGAAGCGGAATCGGCGTCCGGTGAATCGGACTACGTCTCTACCAATGGAACCTTGGTGTTCGGCCCGGGGCAGCTCACCGGCTCCATCACGGTTCCGCTGATCAACGATTCCTGGGATGAAACCAACAAGACTTTTCGTGTCCTGCTCGATGGGACCTCCGGAGGGGCCTCGTTAGGATCGAACTCGACGTCGGTCGTGACCATCGTTGACGACGATAGCGGCGGAGCACTTGAATTCAGGACCGCGACCTTCACGAACTTTGAAAATGTTGCTGTTGCCTTGATCTCGGTAGTGCGCAAGACGGGATTGGCTGACGGAGTGACCGTGGATTTCACCACCACGAGTGGGACGGCGACCTCGAGAGCAGATTTTGTCTCCACCAACGGAACGTTGGCCTTTGGTTCGAACGAAGTGGTGAAGACTTTTGAAGTGGTGATCGTTGACGACACCTCCGCGGAAGGCAACGAAGAGCTGTCCCTTGCGCTATCGAACCCGGCTGGCGGAGCCAGCCTGGGAACCCTGAGCAACGCGACGTTGCGGATCCTGGATGATGAATCGAGTGTGTCGTTCGCCCGCACGGGATATACGACCAACGAAGCGGGTCCGGCCGTGCTGATCGAGGTGCAACGCTCGGGTGCCTTGATCACAGCGGTGGCCGTGGACTTTGCGACGACCAACGGAACGGCGATCAGCACCAATGACTACCGAGGAACCAACGGCACGTTGGCCTTCGCAGTGGGTGTCGCGTCGCGAACGATCACGATCCCGATCGCCAACGAC